>NZ_ATVH01000016.1:265000-267709 GCF_000420625.1 Fodinicurvata sediminis DSM 21159
CAACCGAGACTCCGTGAGTAGTGGCGAGCGAAAGCGGATCAGCCCAGTGGTGGTCTCGAGGAAACCGGAAGCGTCTGGAAAGGCGCGCCAGAGCGGGTGACAGCCCCGTACGGGTCCAGCCTCGAGATCATCCTTGAGTAGGGCGGGACACGAGAAATCCTGTCTGAACATGGGGGGACCACCCTCCAAGGCTAAGTACTCGTGCATGACCGATAGCGAACCAGTACCGTGAGGGAAAGGTGAAAAGCACCCCGATGAGGGGAGTGAAAGAGACCCTGAAACCGAATGCCTACAAGCAGTGGGAGCCCGCTCACCTGTGGTGAGTGGATAATTTCTGCTTTGCGTGCCGATTGGCATGCTGACCGTGGCGCCCGTGTGGCGCTGCGGGATCTGGTGTTGAGATTGTTGTTGATGTGATGTTGTTCGGCGCGCTGCCGGGCGGCATCGGGTTGGCGGCAGCGCGCCAGACAAGAAATCGCTCGCCAGAGGCGAGCGGGTGACCGCGTACCTTTTGTATAATGGGTCAGCGAGTTGATTTTACGAGCGAGCTTAAGCCGTTAGGTGTAGGCGCAGCGAAAGCGAGTCTGAATAGGGCGTTTGAGTTCGTAGGATCAGACCCGAAACCGGGTGATCTAGCCATGGCCAGGCTGAAGGTGGGGTAACACCCACTGGAGGGCCGCACCCACGTCTGTTGAAAAAGACGGGGATGAGCTGTGGCTAGGGGTGAAAGGCCAATCAAACCCGGAGATAGCTGGTTCTCCGCGAAAACTATTTAGGTAGTGCGTCGGATATTGCCCTCGGGGGTAGAGCACTGGATGGGCTAGGGGGCCGCGAGGCTTACCAAACCTAACCAAACTCCGAATACCGAGGAGTATCAGTCCGGCAGACAGACGGCGGGTGCTAAGGTCCGTCGTCGAGAGGGAAACAGCCCAGACCGCCAGCTAAGGTCCCCAAATCATGGCTAAGTGGGAAAGGATGTGGGAAGGCCAAGACAACCAGGAGGTTGGCTTAGAAGCAGCCATCCTTTAAAGAAAGCGTAATAGCTCACTGGTCTAAACAAGCCGTCCTGCGCCGAAGATGTACCGGGGCTCAAGCCATGTACCGAAGCTGCGGACTTGCACTTTTAGTGTGAGTGGTAGCGGAGCGTTGCCTAGGCCTGTGAAGGAAGACCCGCGAGGGCTTCTGGAGGTATGGCAAGTGCGAATGCTGACATGAGTAGCGACAAGGAGTGTGAGAAACACTCCCGCCGAAAGTCCAAGGGTTCCTGCGCAAGGTTAATCCGCGCAGGGTGAGCCGGCCCCTAAGGCGAGGCCGAAAGGCGTAGCCGATGGGAACACGGTTAATATTCCGTGGCCTGCGGGTGGTGACGGATTGCGGACGTTGTTCGGACTTAATGGATTGTCCGGGCAGCCAAGCAGTCCCAGGAAACAGCCCCCGCGTGAGACCGTACCCTAAACCGACACAGGTGGACAGGTAGAGTATACCAAGGCGCTTGAGAGAACTGTGCTGAAGGAACTCGGCAAATTGCCCCCGTAACTTCGGGAGAAGGGGGCCCCGGTCCTGGGCAACCAGGGTCGGGGGGCACAGACCAGGGGGTGGCGACTGTTTACTAAAAACACAGGGCTCTGCGAAGCCGTGAAGGCGACGTATAGGGTCTGACGCCTGCCCGGTGCCGGAAGGTTAAGAGGAGAGGTTCACGCCTCGAATCGAAGCCCCGGTAAACGGCGGCCGTAACTATAACGGTCCTAAGGTAGCGAAATTCCTTGTCGGGTAAGTTCCGACCTGCACGAATGGCGTAACGACTTCCCCACTGTCTCCAGCACAGACTCAGCGAAATTGAATTCTCCGTGAAGATGCGGAGTCCCCGCGGTTAGACGGAAAGACCCCGTGCACCTTTACTACAGCTTTGCAGTGGTACTAGGACTTGTATGTGTAGGATAGGCGGGAGGCTTTGAAGCGCAGGCGCTAGCTTGTGTGGAGCCATCCTTGAAATACCGCCCTTGCGCGTTTTAGTGCCTAACCGCGGCCCGTGATCCGGGTCCGGGACCCTGCATGGCGGGTAGTTTGACTGGGGCGGTCGCCTCCCAAAGAGTAACGGAGGCGCGCGATGGTGGGCTCAAGCTGGTCGGACATCAGCTGTCGAGTGCAATGGCATAAGCCCGCCTGACTGCGAGACAGACACGTCGAGCAGAGACGAAAGTCGGTCATAGTGATCCGGTGGTCCCGCGTGGAAGGGCCATCGCTCAACGGATAAAAGGTACGCCGGGGATAACAGGCTGATACCCCCCAAGAGTCCACATCGACGGGGGTGTTTGGCACCTCGATGTCGGCTCATCACATCCTGGGGCTGGAGCAGGTCCCAAGGGTTCGGCTGTTCGCCGATTAAAGTGGTACGTGAGCTGGGTTTAGAACGTCGTGAGACAGTTCGGTCCCTATCTGCCGTGGGTGTTCGAGACTTGAGAGGCGCTGTCCCTAGTACGAGAGGACCGGGATGGACGTACCTCTGGTGGACCGGTTGTGGCGCCAGCCGCATCGCCGGGTAGCTATGTACGGAAGGGATAACCGCTGAAGGCATCTAAGCGGGAAGCCCCCCTCAAAACCAGGTCTCGCCATAAGAGCCGTCGTAGACCACGACGTCGATAGGAAGCATGTGGAAGCGCGGCAACGCGTGAAGCTGAGCTTTACTAATCGCTCGATTGGCTTGATCAA
>NZ_ATVH01000017.1 GCF_000420625.1 Fodinicurvata sediminis DSM 21159
GGCGCAGCCCGTGCTTGCGGCAGATCGCCACGAACAGGCGCACCGTCCAGCTGTCGGGAAAGGAGAACTTCAGTTCCACCTCCGGCTCCGGCGTCGCATCGAGGCGGGCCTGCACCCGCTCCATTGCCGCCCCGGCGGCCGCACGCTCGCCAGCCGTACCGGCCGCCGCGAACAAAGCCTCCAGTTTCGATAGCTTTGCGCGTAATGCCGCGCTGTCTGTGCTCATGCCCTTTCCCCTGCAATCAGCAGAAGGACAATCAAGAACACATGCACCCGTCAACGGAAAACCCTATGGGGCACTCGGACCGCTTACGGTTCACCGGACGCAAGCCGGCCTCACGCGTCGAACGGCGCCATCTGCTGCGGCTTCTCGATCGCATCGGCCTGTTCCAGATCGATTCCGTCAATGTCGTGCAGCGGGCCCAGTACATGCCCGCCTTCTCCCGTCTGGGCGCCTACGATACCGCCATCCTCGACCGCGCCCAGGCGCGGCGGCCGCGGGCGTTGTTCGAGTACTGGGCCCATGAGGCCTCGCTGCTGCCGGTGGAGCTGGAACCGCTGCTGCGCTGGCGCATGGAACGCGCGCGGGCGGGACGCGGCATCTACAGCGGTCTCGCCGCCTTCGGCCGCGAGCGCCGTACCGTCATCGATCATGTTCTGCGGGAGGTTGAGTGGAACGGCCCGCTGACCGCCGCCGACCTCGATGGCCACCGCGGCGCCAGCGGCTGGTGGGAATGGAGCGAACCCAAGCGGGCACTGGAGTGGCTGTTCTGGGGCGGGCTGGTGACCACTCAGTCGCGCGGTCCCAACTTCGAGCGGCTCTATGACCTGCCCGAGCGCGTGCTGCCGTCGCAGATCACGGTGCGTCCGACGCCTACAGCCGCCGAGGCCCAGCGCGCCCTGATGGCGATCGCGGCAAGGGCCCATGGCGTGGCCACGGCGCACGATCTGCGTGATTACTTCCGCCTTGCCCCCGGCGATGCGCATCCGCGGATCGAGGAACTTGTGGAAGAGGGTGTGCTGGAACCGGTCACGGTGAAAGGCTGGAGGCAGCAGGCCTATCTTCACCGCGACGCCCGGCGCCCGCGCAAGGTCGAGGCCCGCGCCTTGCTGGCCCCCTTTGACCCGTTGATTTGGGCGCGTTCCCGCGCCGAGCGCCTGTTCGACTTCCATTACCGGATCGAGATCTATACCCCCGCCGAGAAACGTGTCTACGGCTATTACGTCTTCCCCTTCCTGCTGGGCGAGCGGATCGTCGCCCGCGTCGACCTGAAGGCCGACCGCCAGGCGTCTGCACTGCGGGTACAGAGTGCCTTCGCGGAAAAGCACGCACCGCCGGAAACGGCCACCGAGCTGTTCAGGGCGCTGACCTCAATGGCCGCCTGGCTTGGCCTTGAAAGCGTGGAGCTGTGCGAAAGGGGCGACCTGGCACCAGCACTTAGGGCAGTCGCGGCAGGCTGCTCAGCATAATCGCGTTGTCTCTTCCTTGTCCCAAAGTCCAGACCCAGTAGTCGTCTGTTCTGACCTCTGGAATGTTCTCCATCCCGGCGTGGAGGATCGCCGTGACGGCGCTTCACCGGTCAAAGCGCGCTAGTCGTCGTCTCCTGCTGCTTGTCGAGTGTTTCAACGCAATCCGGTGCGGCGTCAGCCAGTATGGAGCTTACTGTCGCTGTGCCAGTCCAGTAGCCAACGGCATGCCCGACCGCCCATGCCGGATTGTTGCCAGCGCGATCCAGAATGCTGGGCGTGGCGTCGGAGAAACAGGACGCCACCTGATTTGCTTCCTGGGCTGAATAGCCTTCAGCTGTGTAGTGCTCGGCGATCTTCGCCTGTACGGGCTCTATGAGAAAAAACGAGATCAGAGCTGCTATGATTTCTTGCAAGGAATACTCCGAGTGTATCCGGCGTCGCGCGCAACTTTGCCAGCCGGTAAGACGGTCGAAAACAGGGAAGTGGGATAAGCAATCGATCTATTCAAGATCGCTGTAGTGTTGGAGCGCCGCTCACCTGCGCACCACCTCCTACAAGTTCATGCACTTGATGTGGCGACGGCTTGATGTGGCGGTAGCCTCAGCTCCTGTCCCAGCCGTGTGCCAAAGTGCCTTTGCAAAAAGATCTGTACCTTCTGGAAACGGCCGCTGCGTCGGACAGGTGGCCATGCGCGACGCCAGTCTGGACGCCTGCATCGTCCGCTGAATGCTTCAGCGTGCCCCCGCCCGTTCATAGTTGAACAGGGCACAGAACCCGGGGGCAGACGTGTCCATGCCCACCGTCGCGGCCGCCGGCGGGGCCTCGGGGCCGTTGAAGACCTTCAGATGCAGGCTTTGTGACTCCGCCAGACTGGCTCTGTCGGCACTGTGGGCCAGAACGATGAAGGTGGGCGGCTGCTTGCCGCAGAGGCGGTTGCCGTTCAGGAGTTCGGGGTTCTGTTCCGGCGTGACGCGATAGAGGCCCGGCCTGTCGTGCCCCAGGGCCTGGAGTTCCAGGGACGTGCCGTTCTGGAAAACGACGCGGTCATCCGCAAGCGAGATGTCGCCGGTGATCGCCATGGCGGTGGTGCTGCTGGCCGTCCAGTCCTGGGAGGCTGCCTGGACGGTTTCTGTCAGGGCCAGTGGAAGCAGACCAAGGAGGATCCAGAAACGCATGGGGGTCTCCGCGGCTGTGGTCATTGATGTGCGCCGGCCGAAATACGACGCAATTCGCCCAGTTTACAGCCTTTACCAGACGGGACACAAACCTCATTGGGGAAAGCCGTTGCCCTTGTGCGGAACGAACCGGACGACGCGGCCCCTCAGTGGCGGGCGAAAACCGCCTGGCGCCCCGAGTCCGTGAAGACGATGACATCGTAGGGTTGGCTGCGCTCGCCCTGTTCCATGCCGGGCGAGCCCAGCGGCATGCCCGGAACGGCCAGGCCCTTCGCCTGGGGCGTGGCCTCGAGCAGGCGGGCCACATCCTGGGCCGGGACATGCCCCTCGATCACGTAGTCGCCCAGCACGGCGGTGTGGCAGGAGGCCAGGTCCGGCGTGATGCCATGGCTCTGCTTGATCTCGGTCAGGTCCTCCACGTCGTGGACTTCCACGGCGAAGCCGGCCGCGCGCATATGATCCACCCAGGCTTCGCAACAGCCACAATAGGGCGACTTGTAGACCTGGAGCTTTTCCGCGGCCAGGGCCGGCAGAGAGAGCTGCAGCAAGGCCAGGAGCAGGCTGCCGGCGAGGAACAGAACCGTGAGGCGGCGGAATTGTAGGGTCATGCCTGTAAATCCTTGTGTGTGCGGGAGTCAGTCCCGCAGGTGCTTCTTGCGGTTCTGGAATTCCTCTTCGTCGATCTCGCCGCGGGCGAAGCGTTCCTTGAGGATCTCCAGGGCGCGGTCCTGGCTGCTGCCTCTGCTGTGAGTGCTGTCCCCAATGCCCAGGGCACGCAGAACCAGCACCACGCCCAGGATCAAGAGGCCGAAGACCAGCAGCATCATGATCGGGCCCATGAACCAGCCGCCCCAGCCGTCCATCATGTGATAGCCATAGGAGTTGCCCGGGGAATTTCCCGACTGGGCCAGGGCCGTGCTTGCGGCCGTACCGGCCAAGGCCAGCGAAAGGGTGAAGGCAAAAGGCGCTTTGAGCATGGAGGGGAATTCCGTCTTACTTGAGACCAATGGCAGCGTTCAGGCAGGCAGATTGAGGCTTCCAGCAGGGGGAAGGTCAAGGCCTCTGACGCGCAGCTTTCCGGTCAGGTCCGGTCCGGCGCCGGGCAGCCATGATCCGGCGCAAAGAGCCATGGCCATCGCGCGCTGTTCCTGGGCATAATGGCGATCTGCAGGCGCCACGATATCTTCGGGGGAACGGGTGGATCGTCTCGAGTGCGACAGAATGTTCATTGCCGTCATGGAGACCGGCAGCTTTACCGCCGCGGCCGCGCGCATGGGCACGAGCTCGGGGCAGGCATCGAAGCTGGTGTCACGGCTGGAAAGCACGCTGGGGGTGCGGCTTCTGAACCGCACCACGCGGGCAGTCTCTGCAACGGAAGTGGGGCGCGCCTATTTCGACCGGCTGCGGCCGCTGCTCGATGAGTTCGACAACCTGGATACCCTGGTCCGTGATTCTTCCAGCGCGCCGCGCGGACGTCTGCACCTGAGCGTGCCCATGACCTTCGGCAGTCTGGAACTGGCGCCGGCCCTGAATGCCTTTGCCAAGCAGTATTCCGGGATCGAACTGGTCGTGAACTTCTCCGATCGCGTGGTGAACCTGGTGGATGAAGGCTTCGACATGGCCATCCGTGTCGGTCGGCCGGAGGATTCCAGCATGGTCGCCCGCAAGCTCTGTGACGTGCGCATCGTGGTCGTGGCCGCGCCTGACTATCTAAACAGACAGGGGGCGCCCCAGGTGCCGGACGACCTGTCGGGGCATGACTGCATCATCGACACGAATTTTCGCGAGGCGGGACGATGGCCCTTCCGCACTGCAGAGGGGGCAGCGGTCTCGGTCCCGGTCCAGGGTCGCATTTGCTATTCGAACGCCCACGCCTGTCTGGACGCTGCCGAGGTGGGTCTGGGTCTGGCCTGCGTGCCGAGCTTCGTAGCGGGCGAGGCCCTGCGGGCGGGACGCGTGCGCCAAGTGCTGAAGCCCTTCGAGACGATGCCTTTTGGTGTGCACGCGCTTTATCCGCATAGCCGCCACCTGGCCGGCAAGGTCCGGGTCCTGGTCGATTTCCTGGCCGAACGCTATCGCGGTAAGCCCAGCTGGGAGGAGGGCTGGTAAATTACTTCCATTATGGAAGTAATAATATTCTTTTTGAGGGGATTATCATCCGGACTGTTTGGAGGCATGTTCCAGGCACATCAGGACCACAGACAAATTCCCCTCAAGGAGAAAGCACATGACCTACCAAACCTCTTCCCCCGACCGGGCGCAGCGTGCCGGAAATGCCACGAACAGCGAGTTCGCAGCGCTGATCCTGCGCGTGACAATGGGTGTGCTCTTCCTGGCACACGCCTGGCTCAAGCTTGTCATCTTCACACCGGCCGGCACGGTCGGCTTCTTCGAAAGTCTCGGCTTCCCCGGATTTCTAGCCTATCTCGTGATTGCAGCCGAGTTGCTGGGCGGCATTGCCCTGATTCTGGGTGTCTGGACCCGCTGGGTTTCGCTGGCGCTGGTTCCGGTGCTGCTGGGTTCGATCTATGCCCCGCACGGCGCAGCCGGTTTCTTCTTCTCGAACGAAGGTGGCGGTTGGGAATTCCCTGCGTTCTGGGCCATTGCCCTGATCGTGCAGGCCCTGCTCGGTAATGGGGCCTATGCCCTGCGCCGTCCGCGCAGCTGAGAGTCTCGGGACCGGCGGCCAAACCCGTTCGCGCCGCCGGTCCTGACCGAGTCCAGGGGGCAGGTGACCCTGGGGTAGGAGTCCGGTCGGAGGCCCCGGCTCAAAGTGAGTCGGCAAGCCTGACGGACCCTGCAAGCTTGCGTGATCCCTGGGGCACGAAGCTCACACTGGTTGCATGAGGAGACGACCATGCTCGTGAATGGACAATGGATGGAAGACTGGCAGCCGGTGCAGGCCAAGGACGAGAAAGGCGGTTTCGTGCGCCAGACCTCGGCTTTCCGGAACTGGGTCACACCCGACGGCAGTGCCGGGCCGAGTGGAAACGGCGGCTTCAAGGCAGAGCACGGCCGCTATCACCTCTATGTGGCGTTGATCTGCCCCTGGGCGTCCCGGGCACTGATTGGTCGCAGGCTGAAGGGGCTCGAGGAGGTGATATCGGTGAGCGTGGTCGAGCCAGAACTGAGCGCGCAGGGCTGGCGGTTCGGCGCCGAAGGTGACCCCGTCCAGGGGGCCACCTACCTGCATGAACTCTACACACGCGCCGATCCGGCGGTCTCCGGCCGTGCCACGGTTCCGGTGCTGTGGGACAAGCTGCAGGACACCATCGTGAACAATGAATCCGCCGACATCCTGCGCATGATGAACACAGGGTTCGGTGATCTGGCCAAGCGGGACACGGACCTCTATCCCGAAGACTTGCAGCAGGACATCGACGGCCTGAATGCGCGCCTTTACAGCACCCTCAACAACGGTGTCTATCGCGCCGGCTTCGCGACCACGCAGGAGGCCTATGAAGAGGCTTTCGACCAGGTCTTCACCATGCTGGACGAACTGGAGGCCCGCTTCCGCGATGGCCGGGCCTATCTGTTCGGCACGCGCTTTACCGAGGCGGATGTGCGTCTCTTCGTGACGCTGGTTCGCTTCGATGCGGCCTATCACGGGCTGTTCAAGTGCAACCTGCGGCGTATTGCCGATTACCCTGCGCTGAGCGCCTATCTGGAACGGATTCTTGTCATTCCGGGTGTCCGCGAAACGGTCAACCTGGACCATATCAAGCGCGGCTACTACTCCATCAAGGCACTCAACCCCGGTGGTGTCGTGCCCAGGGGGCCGAAGCTGGCGTGGGCAGCCTGAGCCCAGATCCGTCATCCATCGCGTCTGCGTTCTGCGGTCCTGTTCCGGACCAGGCTGCGCACGCCCTCGACGGCGCAGCCGGCCAGCAGGCCCAGCGCCGGATTGACCAGCAGGGTGAGCGCCGCCGCCGTGGTCATGGCCGGCCAGCAGTTGGGGCGGGCATCCAGCAGGCGGCGTGAAAAGGCCAGGTCGCCCCCGGCAATCACCAGAAGAGCGCCCACGGCGGCCAGGGGAATGGCGCCCAGGAGGGCCGCCGCATCCTGAGAGAAAAAGACGGCGCAGAGCAGCAACAGGCTGCCGAAGAGGACGGGTGCCGTGCCCGTGCGGGCGCCGAAGCGATACTGGGCCTGCAGCCCGCCGGCCCCGTGGCACATGGGCAGGGCGCCCAGGGGCGCGAGCAGCAGGTTGGCCAGTCCGGTGGTCAGCGACAGGTTGCGTTCCGTGGCGCGTCCGGCGGCCTGGGGGTAGAGATGGCGCGCCAGGGCCGCGGCGACGATCACGGCATTGGTGAGGGTGAGCGCCAGCTGGGGCAGGACGGTGAGCTCCAGCGCCAGCAACAGGTCGTCCCAGCCGGGCAGGATGACGGACGGCAGGCTGGCCCCCAGGGTAACCGTCCCCGGCAGCTCCGTGGCGCCGGCCAGGACGCCCAGTCCGACCGCACCCAGCAGGACCAACGGCATGGCGGCCAGGAGCCTGAGCCCCCAGAGTCCGAGCAGCAGGGCCAGGACAAGCAGGCCAAGCCAGGGAGTGTCCATGACCAGGTCGAGGCCCAGGAGCGCCAGTGAGAGCCCCAGGCCCAGCTGCAGCCCCGCCGTAACCGACTGCGGGATCAGGCGGGCCAGGCGGTCGATCCAACCGGTCAGCCCCAGGATCAGGAAGACCAGGCCCAGCAGCAGGCCAGTGGCGGCGATGGAAGCCGGATCCAGCTGTCCGGTCAGCAAGATGGCGGAGACCGCCTTCATGGGCTGCACCGCCATGGGAATGGCGTAAAACAGGCCGCTGGCCACCAGGAAGAGGCCGAAGCCGAAGAGCACGCCCAGCGGCGCCAGGCCGGCCACGGTGATGGCCCCCAGGACATGGGGCAGGAACATGCCCAGGTCCCCGAAGGCGCCGCTGATCTCGCCTGCGATGCGCTGGCCTCGTCTCATCGTCCTGTCCTGCCCAGAGAGCCAGTTCTACCCGGAAAGCCAGCCCTGCCCAGAAAGCCAGCCCTGGCCAAAAAGAGGGGGAGATGGACTCCCGAGAAGCGGAGCATACCCACTTTATCCTTCCCGGAAAGGCCGGCAGCACTGCAGCCCTGAAAAGGCGCGGCACGTCCTTCTCGTCATTGGTCAGCCTGCTGCCGGCCGGGATCTGGCCCTCAGTTGGCCTTGCCGATCATCACGTCGCTGGCCTTGATGACGGCACTTGCGCTTTCGCCCTCGCGCAGGCCCAGGTCATCCACGGCCTCGTTGGTGATCGAGGCCGTCAGCACCACGTCGGGAGCCACCTCGATGCGGACATGGGCCGTGGTCTGGCCCTTGTTGATCGCAAGGACGCGGCCATCGAGGATATTGCGGGCACTCAGTTTCATGTTTCAGATCTCCCTTGCCTTATGCCGGCGGCGGCGCGAAGCCATAGTCCTGAAGGATCGACTGGCCGGTCGGGGACAGAATGAAATCCGCCAGGCTCCGGGCCCCCTGGCTGTCGCTCAGAACGAGCAGGCCATAGGTCGCCCCGACATTCAGGTTCTCGGGGATGTCGATGATGCGGAGCTCCGGCACTTCCTCCGCTGCCAGCACGGCATTGGTGCAGTAGGTCAGGAAGAGGTCGGCACGCCGTTCCTCCATGACCCAGCCGTAAACGGAACGAGGTTCATCCGGCTGAGGCGAGTCCGGGCCGCCGGTCAACTGGAGGGATTTCTCCTTCAGCTTTTCAGCGGCCCCGTCCTGAAAGGCCTCCGCCTTGTCGAAAAGCTGGAAGGCATAGTCGCCCGAGGGGTCCGCCTTCGGCGTGGAGGTGCCGACGCGGACGTCCTCGCGCAGCATGACCTCCAGCAGGCTGTCGGAGGTGACCTCCAGGTCCGGCTGGGCGATGGCGCAGAGCCGGTTGCGGGCGAAGGCGACGACCTCACCACCCCGTTCGGCCGCGATGGCCTGGGGGTGCTTCATGTTGGCCGAGGCGAAGACATCCACCGCTTCGCCCTCCATGATCCGTTCGCGCAGCAGGCCGGAGGGGGCGAAGTCGTTCGCCACCTCCGTGCCCTCGGCGGCGGTGAAGGTCTGGCTCGCTTCGCTGAGCGCCGCCCGCAGGCTGCCCGCCGCCAACAGCTTGACGGGCTCGGCTGCGGCCGGCGTCGCGGCCAGGCCGAAGGCCATGGCCGCAAGCAGGGACATGAGTCCTTTCATCGCCGTTTACTGCGCGTTCGGTGTGAAGAGCTGCTGGCCGCCCAGCTCGTAGTCGCCGATGGCCTGCTGTCCCTCCTCGGAGACAAGCCAGTCGATGAAGGCCTGGCCGTCCTCGGCATTCACGTTCTCGTGTTTCTCGGGATTCACCAGGATCACGCCGTACTGGTTGAACAGGCGGTCATCCCCCTCGACGAGGATCTCCAGATCGCCGCGGTTTTCGAAGCTGATCCAGGTGCCGCGGTCGGCCAGCGCATAGGCCGGCATCTGGGCGGCGGTGTTCAGCGTGGGCCCCATGCCCTGGCCCAGTTCGCGATACCAGGAGCCCGACGGTTCGATGCCCGCTTCCTCCCAGATGGCGAGCTCCTTCTTGTTGGTGCCGGAATCGTCGCCGCGCGAGGCGAAGGCCTGCTCGCCTTCCGCAATGGCGGTGAAGGCCTCGACGGCATCCTCGCCGCCGGCGATGCCGGCCGGGTCATCGGAGGGGCCGACAATGATGAAGTCGTTGTACATGACCTCGACGCGCGCGACGCCATAACCGTTGACCACGAACTCCTCCTCGGCCGGCTTGGCGTGCACGAAGACCACGTCGGCATCGCCGCGGCGGCCGGTCTCCAGCGCCTGACCGGTGCCCTGGGCGATCACGCGTACTTCTATGCCCGTTTCCTCCTCGAACATGGGCAGGATGTGGTCGAACAGGCCGGAGTTCTCGGTCGAGGTGGTGGAGGCCACGGTGATGACAGAGTCGTCCTGGGCCGCTGCCGGCAGGGCTGTCAGGGCGGCAACCGACAGGGCCGCGGCGGAAAAGAGGGTCTTGAAAGCGTTCATGGGGTCTCTCCCTGGTTTTGATGGTGGGTGAAGAGTCACCAGAGCAACTCGCCCTTGACGAAGGCGCGCGCTTCCCTGGTTTGCGGTTCGGTGAAGAACGTCTCTGCCGCTGTCTGTTCAAGCAGCTGGCCGTGATGCAGAAAGAGGACGTCCTGAGCCAGCCGCCGGGCCTGGCCCATGTCGTGCGTGGTCATGATGATCTTCACGCCTTCGTCATGGATGGACTGGATCATCTGTTCGATGGAACGCGTGGCTGCCGGGTCCAGGGCCGAAGTGGGTTCGTCCAGGAACAGCACCTGTGGCTTGAGGGCCCAGGCGCGCGCAATGGCCAGGCGCTGCTGCTCGCCGCCTGAAAGCGTGCGCGCCGGCCGTTCGGCCAGCTCGCCCAGGCCGAAGTGATCCAGCGCCGCGTCGGCGCGGCGGGGACGGTCGCTGCGCTCGACACCGGCCACCGAAAGGGCATGGATCAGGTTGGCGCGCGCCGTGCGGCGCAGCATGACCGGACGCTGGAAGACCAGGGCGTGGCGTCTGGCGGCGCTGCCTGCTGCCGGTCCTGCCCAGTGGATGCGGCCGCCCGTGGGCTTGAGGAGGCCATGACAGAGCCGCAGCGTCAGCGACTTGCCGGCCCCGTTCGGGCCCATGATCACGGTCCGTGTACCATCCCACAGCTGGAAGGACAGACCGCGCAGAAGCTCCTTGCCGCGCACGGCGTAGCGCAGGTTCGAAACTTCGAGGGGCAGTATGGAAAGTGTACCATGCATGGCTCAGGCCGCCTGCCGCTGGGCGATGCGGCCCGAGATGAAGGCGCCGGCGTTGAGGGCCAGGGTGAGCAGCAGCAGGATGATGCCCAGCCCCAGGGCCAGGGCCAGGTCGCCCTTGGCGGTCTCGAGCGCAATTGCTGTGGTCATGGTTCGGGTGAAGCCGGCGATGTTGCCGCCCACGATCAGGACGGCCCCCACCTCGGCCATGGCGCGGCCGAGCCCGGCCAGGACCACGGTGATCAGGCTGAAGCGTCCGTCCCAGAGCAGCGTCGGGATGGCGCGCAGGGCCGAGGAGCCCAGCGAACGCAGCTGTTCCTCGTATTCGGACCAGAGGTCGTCGATCACAGAGCGGGTCAGCGAGATGATGATCGGCGTGATCAGCAGGGTCTGGGCAAGGATCATGGCTGTCGGCGTGAAGAGCAGCGACAGGAAGCCCAGCGGGCCGGTATTGGACAGTAGCAGGTAGACCACCAGTCCGGCCACCACGGGGGGGAGGCCCATGAGCGCATTGAAGACCACGATCACTGCGCCGCGTCCGGGAAAACGCGCCAGGGACAGGGCTGCGCCCAGGGGCAGGCCGATCACGCAGGAGGCCAGCACCGCGCTCAGGGTCACGCGCAGCGACAGCCCGACGATCTGTGCCAGGGCCGGATCGCCACTGAAGATGAGGTGGAGTGCGGTCAGGAAGGCGCTGTCGCTGTCCATGGTAAATCCCTGTAACTTCAGGGAAGTATGGACAGGAGCGTAATTATCGACAAGAATGTAAATTCTGCAGTCAAACAGGGGTAAACTGCAATGGACTTGATGACCACGGCCGAAGTTGCCGACTACCTGCGCCTGAAGGAACGCACGGTCTATGAAATGGCCTCGCGCCAGCAGATTCCCTGCACGCGGGCCACGGGCAAGCTGCTGTTTTCGCGCAAGCTGATCGAACGCTGGGTGGAAGGGCGCACCGACCTGCCCCTGGGCTATGATGCGGCGGCGGCGCCCATCTATGCCGGTTCCAGCGATCCGCTTCTGGAATGGGCGCTCCGGGAATCGGGCTGCGGCCTGGCCCTGCTGACCAGTGGCAGCCGGGATGGCCTGGAGCGTCTGGCCCGCGGCGAGGCCCTGTTGGCGGGACTGCATCTGAAGGACCCCAATGGCGAAGGCTATAATGTCGAGACCATACGCCGGGAGATTCCCTTTCCCGATGTGGTGGCCATCCGCTTTGCCGAACGGGCCCAGGGCCTGCTGGTGGCACCTGGCAATCCGCTCGGCATTGGCGAACTTGACGATCTGGCACGGCGGCGGCCGCGCCTGCTGCTGCGGCCCGAGGGCACGGGCAGCCGCAGTCTGTTCGATGCCCTGACCGAGGCGCAGGGGCTGAATGCAGGAGAGCTGAACCTGCTGTCTGGCGAGGCGCAGACCGAAGGCGACCTGGCCACGCTGATTGCTGAGGGCGAGGCGGATTGCGGCCTGGGCATCGCTGCCGCGGCGCGCCGTCACGGCCTGGATTTCGTGCCCCTGGGTGTGCAGGAGTCCTTCGATCTGGTCATGCGCCGGCGGGACTACTTCGAGCCGCCGATCCAAAGGCTGCTGGCCCTGCTGGCCAGCGCGGCCTTTCGACGCCGGGCCGAGAGTCACGGCGGCTATGACCTGACGCGGCAGGGACAGGTGACCTATAACGGCTGACAAGCCCTGATCTCCGTTGCACTGCGCGCCGTCAGGCACTAGCTTGTGCGCCGTTTTGCCGACTGCAGGAAAGACTAGCTGACCCCATGGACCTGAAAGATCACATCCGCTCGGTTCCCGATTTTCCCAAGCCGGGTATCCTGTTTTATGACATCTCGACCCTCCTGATGCATGCCGAGGCGTGGCAGGAAACGGTGCACCGGCTGTCCGAGGCGGTCGCCCCCTACAAGCCCGATATGCTGGTGGGCATCGAATCCCGCGGCTTCCTGACCGCGGCCCCCCTGGCGCATCAGATGGGGATCGGCTTTTTCATGGTCCGCAAGAAAGGCAAGCTGCCCGGTGAAACGCTGGAGTACGACTATGGTCTGGAGTACGGCAGCGACACCATCGAGATTCAGGCCGATGCCGTGAAGCCCGGCCAGCGTGTGGTGGTGATGGATGACCTGCTGGCCACGGGCGGGACCCTGGATGCCTCGGTGCAGCTGCTGCGCAAGGCCGGTGCGGATGTGGCCGCCGCGGCCTGCATCATCGAGCTGTCCTTCCTGCAGGGACGCGGCAAGGTGGATGTGCCGGTGCACGCCCTGGTGGCCTACGAGTCCTGAATCGCAGCAACGCGAAGGTCTGTTTGATCTCACTTGCGCAATAATTGCGTTGTTCAAGGCGCTACTCTCTTGTTGCGCGATACGGTCATCTTGTGGAATCTATTCGCTGTTAACGAACCTTTCATGGCAAGATCGTAACTTATGCACGCAAAGTGCTGGTGATCTGCGCCAGTTGCCTGCGGTATTCTTGGTCTTGAACGGGGAGTGTGGATGTCAGCTGGAGTGCTCCTCTCAGCGGCACTGGCCGCGGGGCTTCCGGCCTGTGCCGCCATCTGGCTGGGCTGGGCTCTGCACAGCACGCGCCGGCGGCAGCGGACGCTGGAAGCCAGGAAGCAGGCGCTGGAGCAGGAGCAGGCAGCCCTGCAGGCGATCACGGAGGAATGGCGGTGGGAAACCGATGCCGACCACCGCTTCACCTGGTTCTCGGACAACTATGTGAACCTGACCTGCAATCCAGGCGCCAACTATATCGGCAAGACCCGCTGGGAGCTCATGAACCTGGAGGTGGAGCCGGGATACTGGGAGCAGCATCGCCGCGATCTTGAGGCGCACCGACCTTTCCGCAACCTGATCTACATGTGCCGGGGACCTGACGGCGCGCTGCGGGTTTTCCGCACATCGGGGCAACCCCGTTTCGATGCGGACGGCACTTTCCTGGGCTATCGCGGCGTGGCCAGCGACATCACCGGGGTCACCAACACCGGCGAGCGGGCCGACGTGGCCCAGCGGCGCCTGCAGGAAGCGGTGGACTCCATGCCCCAGGGCCTGGCGTTGTTCGATGCCAGCGAGCGTCTGATCGTGGCCAACAAGGTCTATCGCGACAGCTTCACGACCCTGGACAAGGGCGCAGGCCTTAAGCACGGTATCACGTTCGAGGAGGTGGCCCGGGCCGCTATGTCGCAGCGGTTGGATCGCCCGTGGAATACCAGCGACGAGGCTGCGATTCAGCATCGCCTAGCAATTTATCGCCATCCGCCCTATCGCATCGAGCAGGGCTACAACCTGGACCGCACGATCGAGATTACCGGCAATCGCACCGCCGAGGGCGGGCAGGTCATTCTCTGGACAGACATCACCGAGATGAAGCGGCGCGAGAGCGCCCTGACGCTTCTGGTGACCGGCCCGGCCCGGGGGCGCGATTTCCTGGAAACGGCCTGCGAGGCCCTGTCGGTCCTGCTGGACTATCGCTTCGCAGGCATTGCCCAATTGGATGTGAAGCAGAATTGCGCACATGTGCTTTCCTGCTGGCAGGACGGCCAGGCGGGAGAGACCTTCAGCTATGACCTGGAGGGAACGCCCTGTGCAGAGGTCTACCGGGACTCAAGCCACTGTTATTTCGCCAGGCAGGCGAGCGAACGTTTTCCAAAAGACGAGATGCTGGTGCGCTTCGGCGGTCAGGCCTTCGTGGGCGAGGCGCTTTTCCGTCAGAATGCCGAGAAGATCGGACATATCTTTGCGGTTCACGACCAGCCGGACAGAGAGGAGGAGCGCCACCGCGATATCGTCAACCTGATCGCCCGCTGGGTGGCCACCGAGCTGGAACGCCGAGAGGCCGAGGAGGAGCGCATGCAGCAGATCTTCTTCGATCACATGACCGAGGGCATCAAGGTCATCGACAGGGAACTGAACATTCTGGCCTACAACAAGCGGTTCCTGGAGGTCGCCAATATATCGCCGGAGATGATGGCCCGCGGCGATTACCGCGAAATCATTCGCCAGAGTGCCCGGCGCGGGGATTACGGCGAAGGCGATACAGAGGAGCTGGTGCAGCAGCGGATCGACCGCCTGTTCCTGCCGCGGCCCTGTGTCACCGAGGAGCAGCGGCCCAATGGGCGCAGCCTGGAGATACGGACCAATCCCTTGCCCGACGGGGGCGTGGTGGCGACCTATATCGACGTCACGGACCGCAAGCAAGCCGAGGAGCGCCTGCGCGAGAGCGAACATCGCTATCGCCTGATCTCGGATCTGGCTTCGGATCTGGTCTTCTCATACGGACTGGATGCACGTGGGCGCCTGAGCCTGGAGTGGCATGCCGGAAGTCTGTTGTCGCATCTTGACCTGCCCGGCATGCCTGAGACGACAGATGACTGGGAAAGCCTGGTGGTCCACGAGGATCGGTCCCTGCTGCGCCAATGCCTGCTGCAACTGGCCCGTGGCGAGGACTGTTCGGAGGAGGTGCGCCTGCGGGCCACGGAAGAAAAGCCGGTCTGGGTCCGCATCCTGGCGCGCGCCGAGCGCGATTTCGAAAGCGGGCGGTTGAAGCGCATCCTGGGGGCCGTCCAGGACGTGAGCGAACGCCGCAACGCCGAAGCGGAGATGCTGCAGGCCATGCAGGCGACCGAGATTGCCAACCGCACCAAGAGTGAATTCCTGGCCACCATGAGCCACGAGTTGCGTACGCCGCTGAACGCCATCATCGGTTTTGCCGAGATCATGGAACATCAGATGCTGGGCCCCCTTGGCGACGAACGCTATCGCGCCTACAGCCACGACATCCGCGAGAGCGGCACGCACCTGCTGCAGATCATCAACGACATCCTGGAGGTTTCCAAGGCCGAGGCCGGGCGCCTGGAGCTCTATCGAGAGTCCTTCGGCCTGCAACAGCTCATCGAATCCTCGACCCGCCTGGTTCAGCACCGGGCGGAGAACAACGGGGTCAGTCTGGACTACACCATGGCGGCGCCGGACTTGAAGCTTTACGCCGACCAGCGGCGCCTGAAACAGGTGCTGCTGAACCTGCTGTCCAATGCCATCAAGTTCACGCCGGCCGAGGGCCAGGTTCACCTTGAGGTCAAGCAGGTTCAGGACAGCGGCGTGACGATAACCATCCAGGACAGTGGCATCGGCATCGGCAGCGAGGATATCCAGCGCGTCTTCGAGCCCTTTACGCAGCTCGACACTGGATTGGGGCGCCGTCACGAGGGCACGGGGCTGGGCCTGCCGCTCAGCCGCACCCTGGTGGAATTGCACGGCGGAGAACTGACGCTGGAGTCGACGCCGGGCAAGGGCACCCAGGTGACGATCCATCTGCCCCCCGCGTGCCTGGCTGAAATCTAGGGTGTAGCCCTGCAGCAGCAGGCCGCTCAGCCATAGAACAGCGGAGCCTCTCCGGGGGCGTCAGAATCCGGCCGAGCGTGCGAAGCTTTCCGCAAAGTCGACAAGTGCCCGGTCGCTGCCGCGCGGTCCGATCAGGGACAGGCCCAGGGGGCAACCCTGCCGAGTCGTGACGGGCAGGCTGACCTGCGGCAGGCCGGAGAGATTGGCGTAGCTGGTGAGCGCCATGACATCCAGGCGCTGCCGGAACAGGGTATCGGGGTCGGTGCCCAGCAGCGGGGCGATGTCGGGCGCTGTCGGCAGGACCATCAGGGCATCGCGTCCCAACAGACTGTCCAGCCGCGTACGCACGGTCGCCTTCAATTCGCTGCATCGCGCCAGCTTGTCGCCCATGCCGGCCACTTCTTCGGCCCAGGTCATGCGGGCCTGCAGTTCGGGGCCCAGTGTCGGGTTGCTCTCCCGGATCCAGGGGCCGTAGCTGTCCCAGGCCTCGGCCGCCTGTAAGTGCCGGAAGCAGTCGCTCCAGCTGTCCAGACCGCCCTCCGCCTCGGCCGGGCTGACCGGCTGGCGCTTGCCCAGGCGCATCTCCAGGCGTTCGACGAAGACCTCCAGTCTGGTGTCCACCTCGGCGATCAGGCGGGCAAAGGCCTCGCTGGCATAAAGCAGCCGGTCGAAGGTGAAGTGGCTCTCGTCGTCGCCCAGCAGCACTTCGCCCACCGCGCGGAAGGTTTCGGGATCGCGGGCAAACCAGCCCACCGTGTCGAAGGAAGGCGCCAGCGGGGCCACGCCGTCGATGGGAATGCGTCCATGGGTGGGCCGCAGGCCGTAGAGGCCGCAGTAGGAGGCCGGGATACGTACCGAGCCGCCGGTGTCCGTGCCCAGCGCACTGTCGCAGAGGCCACCGGCCACCGCCGCGGCCGAGCCGCAGGAGGAGCCACCGGTGGAGCGGCCGGGCGCGTTGCTGTTGGCGGCAGCCCCGTAGTGCGGATTCTGACCGCTTAGGCTGTAGGCGAACTCGTCGGTCAGCACCTTGCCTACCATGGCCGCGCCGGCATCCAGCAGGCGTGTGACGCTGGAGGCCGTGGCCTCGGCCGGGCCGTGGGAACGGCGGTAGTCGGGGTTGCCGCAGCCGGTGACATGGCCGGCGACGTCATAGATATCCTTGACCGCGAACTCCAGGCCCGACAGGGGGCCTGGCGCGGAGGGCGGCAGCTTCAGGCGTTCGCCGGGCATGAAGGCGTTCAGGGGATCGCGGCCCGCCGCCTGGCCGTCGTCTTCGAATGTGCTGTCGGGTGTGGGGGTTTCTGTCATATCTCGCGTGCGCCTTCCGTATCTTCCGTATTGTTGGTGCCGTTCCTGTCGGGTTCCTCCCGAGGCGCTTCGTCCAGGCGGGGGATGACGATGTCCCCCTCCTCGTTGATCCGGGGCATGCCATAGCGGGGCAGGATATCCACCAGCCCGGCCATGCTTTCCGACAGGCGTGCCAGCATTTCCTGGATCAGGGTGCGCGCTTCTTCCGGCAGGGCATTCCCGTCTTCTTCCTGAGTGCCTTCCTGTGCGCCTTCGTCCTGTATACTTTCTTCAGGGCTGTCCTGGGCGGCCACGGGTGCGGCCGCCATCAGCAGGGCTGCAAGAAGCAGGGCGGGCAGTCGCAGGGCCGTTGGAATGGGGGTGTGTTTCATCATGGCGCCAAGTCTAGGACAGAGGCTTGGCCGATTCCACTGCCGATACTGTTTGCCGATGATTTGAGCCGGAGATTCAATCGCAGGCCAGAGGTCTCAATCGAAAGCCACGGGCAGGATCGAGAGCACCAGCAGGGTTGCCATGGCGATGTTGAAGATCTGCAGGCGCCGGCCGGTGGCCAGGTAACGGCCCAGGCCCGAGCCCAGCAGGGTCCAGGCCGACACGCAGGGAAAGGCCACCAGGGCAAACAGCGCGGTAATCAGCAGTACCTCGGCAAAGACGCTTTCGCCGCCGCTGGTATAGGCGGCGACGGCCCCGGTGGCCATCATCCAGGCCTTGGGGTTGACCCACTGGAAGGCGGCGGCCTGCAGAAAGGTCAGCGGCGGGCGACGGCTGGTCTCGCCCTGCGTGTGGGTGGTGGCGATGCGCCAGGCCAGCCACAACAGATAGGCGATGCCGGCCCATTTCAGGATGTCGTGCAGGTGCGGAAAGGCGCGGAACAGGCCGCCCAGCCCCAGGCCGACCGCCAGAACCATGAGCGGGAAACCGATGGAAATGCCCAGCATGTGCGGCAGGGTGGCGCGATAGCCATGGTTCACGCCCGAGGCTGTCACCATGATATTGTTGGGACCCGGCGTGATCGTGGCGACAAATGCGAAGGCCGCGATCACCGGGATCAGTTCCGGGGCAGGCAGCAACTCAAGCACGATCGACGGACTCCGAGTATGTCAGCGGGACGGGCCCGAAGAATTGCGCTTGGCTGGCCTGGCGCGTCAAATGCGCTTTGCGGATGGCTGTCCTGCCGCCGGGTCAGCACCGTTGGTGGTGAAATCAGGGGCGGCGAAATCAGGCAGCTTCCGAGCTCTTGTCCTTGGAGCTGTCCTTCGAACGGGTGATATAGGCCATGGCGCAGTGTTCGGCGCAGTAGGGGCGGCCAGGTGCGGCCGGGCTTTCACAGAAGTGGAAATCCGGTTGCGAGGGGTCGCCGATGGGCCACTGGCATTTGCGGTTGGAGGGGGCGGGGCTCTCGGCCTGCTTCGGTTTGCGGCTGACCGGCTGCGGGCGTGGCGCCGGCTTTGGCCGACTGGCGCGCGCTTCGCCCGCTTCGGCAAGCGGTTCGAAGGCTGCAGGGCCCGTGCTGGCCGTTCCCGTGTCGTCCACCCCCCTGTCGTCCACTCCCGTGTTCTCAACTGGCGCCACCTTTGGCTGCGCCTTGGCCTTGGGTTTGGCCAGCGTTTCGGGTTCCGTGCTTGCCTTCGCTTTGGAGGGGGACTTGGCGGCCTGCTTTACGGTGGCGTCCTGTGGCTTGGCCTGGGCCGGCGCCTGATCGATGCTACCGGCCGTCTCTCCACTCTCCTCGGCCCGTGACGGCATGGCCAGGGAGTCACTACGTTTGCGCTGTGGCACGGCGCTGCCGGCCTCCTGCTTGCGGATGGGCGAAGGACGCGCCGCCAGCTTCAGCCGATGGGCCTTGCCCACAACGGCATTCTTGGATATCCCGAGCTGCTTGCCGATGGCAGAGGCGGACTGCCCCTCGTCCCAAAGGCGCGTCAGTTCTTCGATGCGTTCGGGTGTCCAGCTCATCGCCCAATTCCCTATATCTTGCGATTTTCCACAGTCTCCCTACGATATCGTGTAGTGGCCGCTCTGTCGAGTCGGGACTGAGTCCCGCCCTTGTGGATAAGCCGGGATTTTGGCGGCTGGCTGCCATGCCTCTGCCAGATGGTTCGAGGGCCTCCTGCGGAGGCCGCCTCACCATGAGTATTTTAGAGCATTGATTTTAATGCAAAAAGCCCTCGCCTTGAGGTGCTTGCAGGAGCGGACCTCGAAAGGTCTTGGCACAGGCCAGAATATTGGCGCGGCTGAATGGGCATATACATCTAGTTCCAGGTTGCTCGTTGCCTGGATGTGATGCTCTTCCGGCTTTGCATAGGGGTTTCAACGGGCTTCCGAGCTATGCAAAAAGCTGCCGCCTCATTTTGTACTAGGTTGGAGAATCGCCTGGGCCTGTAATACAAAACCCCGCAAAAGCGGGGTTTTGAAAACTCGACACTGGCTTAGAGCTTGCGTTCGCTCGCTTAGCCAGTGGCCCTTGGCAGGGTCTTAGACGCGGATGACATGAGCAGAGCCGCTAACAATTATATATATGTGCTTCTAGAGGTATTTTGTCAAATTTGAAAGGCCAAGCCCGTGAAGGGTGCAGGTCCTTACAGTCTTGAACAGATCATCCGGCAGGCAAGCCATTTGGTATTTGCGCTTTCCAGTGTGATCCTTGCCCAATCGCAGCAGATCGACGCGGTGAAATCCAACAGCATTGACCATGTCACCCTTGATCCAACGATCAGCAGCCCCCCATTCCTTTGGCAATTCGAAGGGAATGTTGATCCGTCTGTGATACGGCATGATCCTCTCCGGTTCAGAGAGACTCAGCGGCACCACAGTACAGAGTTTTGGCCGTGCCTTGATCTTTGGCGTCAGGACCACAGCAAGTCGTCGCTTCATCATTTCGGGTTCCTTGAAGCTGCCTTTGGAATAATCAACGGTTACGACACAGCCCTGTGGCGGATGCTCTCGGATTCCCATCCAGGCAGTTTGTCCGCAGTTGCAGATTCAATCAAGGGTTATGCATGCCTGCAATTTTATAAGGGCATTGTTATCCGTGGAAAAGGCATCTTCCAGCATCCAGCACAGCTGTAGCCAGGTGGACATGCTGCTATGAATTCACCATGGAAGCTGCAGTGGCTTTCCGGGGGGCTTTCTGTTAGGACACGCCAATCGGCGAGATCATAGGAAAAGGCAAGGGTTACATGCGCGCGTTTGACAGCGCCTACATACAGCGCGGATTCCTGATGGGGCTGGTGGCCATGACGCTGCTGGTCACGGCATCGAATATCCTGGTGCAGTACCCCATCAACGACTTCCTGACCTTCGGGGCCTTGACCTATCCGGTCTGTTTCATGGTGACCGATCTCTGCACGCGTGCTTTGGGTGCGCAGAAGGCACGCCGCGTGGTCTTTGCCGGTTTTGCGGTGGCGGTGCTGCTGTCGCTGGGGCTGGCCACACCGCGCATCGCGCTGGCGTCCGGGGCGGCCTTCCTGACGGCGCAGCTGTTGGACGTCTATATCTTCGACCGCCTGCGCCGTGCGGCCTGGTGGCTGGCGCCGCTGACCTCGTCCTTCGTGGCCTCGGCCATCGACACGGCGCTGTTCTTCGCGCTCGCCTTCTGGGGCACGACGATGCCCTGGGTCACCCTGGCGCTGGGCGATTATGCAGTGAAGCTGGCAATCGCGCTGGCTATGCTGGTTCCCTTCCGGGCGCTGATCGCGCTGATCCCCGACCGGCAGGCCCTGCGGTCCTGAGCACGCGGGCGACCCTCGGAAGCGCATCCACACAAATAACTTGTTATTTCAGCCTGTTGCCGGATAATTTGGCGTTCAACAATACAGGCGTTAGACTGCGCGCGCTAAAGGCCCGCAAGAGAACGGGCGTGAAAGACCTGTCACATTCCCTGGGGAGACTTCATGAATCCGTCGATCCTTCTGGTCGATGACGAACCCAATATCGTACTGTCTCTGGAGGTGCTGCTGCGCGGCGCCGGTTATCATGTACGCGTGGCGCCGGATGGCGAGGCGGCGCTGCAGGCCTGCCAAGACCACAGGCCCGATCTGATCATTCTGGACGTCATGCTGCCGCGCCGCGATGGCTACGATGTCTGCCGCCTGCTGCGCGAGAAGGCTGCCTGGCGCGCGGTGCCTATCATCATGCTCACAGCGCGCGGCCGGGACGAGGAGCGCGAGAAGGGGCTGGCCATGGGGGCGGATGCCTATATCACCAAGCCCTTCTCGAACCGCCTTATCCTGGAACAGGTCGAGACCTTGCTGGACAGCGCAACGGTCTGACGACAGGATCGGACAGGTCAGCAGATGGGGGCCATTGGCGGCGGGCATGAAGGAACCAGACAGACAGATGGGGGAGCAGCGCGGGCTGCAGGGCCTGCGTATCACGCCGGCGCGTTCCGTCGCCCTGTTCCTTCTGACCCTTCTGCTGCTCAATCCGCCGCTGTTGCTGGTTTTTGACCAGGCCGTCCAGTTCTTCGGCCTTCCGCTGCTGTTCGTCTATTTCTTCGTCAGCTGGGCTCTGGTCATCCTGCTGATCGGGCTGGGAACACGCCGGGCCCCGGACCTGCCCGCCCTGCAGGAAGGGGGTCCCTATGAAGGGCCTGTGCATGACGGCTCTGTGCCGGTTCCGGACAAGGACCGCGCTGCGCCGGGGCCTGACCATGTGGCCCGTGTGTCCCGGCGGGACGCGGACTGAATGCAGGGCTATGGTGTCATCCTGCTGGTGGCGGTGGGCTATCTGAGCCTGCTGTTCGCGGTCGCCTATTTCGCGGACAAGCGCGCCGAGCAGGGCCGCAGCCTGCTGAACCCCTATATCTACACCTTGTCGATCGCGGTCTTCTGCACCTCCTGGACCTTTTATGGCTCTGTGGGGCAGGCGGCGACCACCGGTTTCAGCTTCCTGCCCACCTACCTGGGGCCGACACTGATGTTCACGCTGTGGTGGGTGCTGCTGCGCAAGATGGTGCGCATCGGCAAGGCCGAGCGCATCACCTCTATCGCCGATTTCATCTCCTCGCGCTATGGCAAGAGCACCGTGACCAGCGGTGCGGTGACGGTGATCGCCGTGGTGGCGATCCTGCCCTATATCGCGCTGCAGCTGAAAGCGGTCTACGGCAGCTTCATCGTCATGCTGCAGGGCGCACAGGATGCCGAACTGCAGATGCCGCTGGATGGCCTGGTCTGGATCGACAATGCGCTCTTGATCACCCTGCTGATGGCCGGCTTTGCCATTCTGTTCGGCACGCGGCACATCGATGCCAGCGAGCATCACGAGGGGATGGTGACAGCGGTCGCCTTCGAGTCCGTGGTCAAGCTGGTGGCTTTCCTGGCGGTCGGCATTTTCGTCACCTTCGGCCTGTTCAACGGCTTCGGCGACCTGTTCAGCCAGGCCCAGGCGGTGCCGGAGATCGCCTCGGTCTTGTCGCTGGACGCCATGGGCACGCCCTTCCAGTGGATCACCCTGATGCTGCTGTCCATGGCGGCGATCATCTGCCTGCCGCGCCAGTTCCAGGTGATGGTGGTGGAGAACGTGGACGAGAGACACCTGAAGAAGGCGGTCTGGTTGTTTCCGCTCTACCTCCTGGCCATCAACCTCTTCGTCATGCCCATCGCGCTGGCCGGCCTGCTGATGTTCCCGGAAGGCGGGGTCAACCCTGACACCTTCGTGCTGGCGGTTCCGCTGGCCGAGGGGCAGACCTTCCTGGCTTTCCTGGCCTTCGTTGGTGGCCTGTCCGCGGCCACGGCCATGATCATCGTCGAGACCGTGGCACTGAGCACCATGATCTGCAACGACCTTGTCATGCCGGTCCTGCTGCGCTGGCGGGCGCTGCGCCTCAACGAACGCGGGGACCTGACGCGCCTGCTGCTGGGCATCCGGCGGGGCAGTATCCTCTTGATCCTGCTGTTGTCCTATCTCTATGTACGCAACCTGGGCGGCTCCTACACCCTGGTGACAATCGGCCTGATTTCCTTCGCTGCCGCCGCGCAGTTCGCCCCGGCCATCGTCGGCGGCCTGTTCTGGAAGGGCGGCACGCGCAACGGTGCGCTGACCGGCCTGATCCTGGGGTTCTTCCTCTGGAGTTACACCCTGCTGCTGCCCTCCTTCGCACGCTCGGGCTGGCTGCCCCTGGAGTTCATCGAGGCCGGTCCCTTCGGGCTGGAGCTTCTGAAGCCCTATGCACTGTTTGGCCTGACCGGGCTGGACGAGCTGACCCATTCCCTGATCTGGAGCATGTTTGGCAACGTTCTGGGCTATGTCGTGGTCTCGGCCTATGACCGACCAGGAGCCCTGGAGCGCATCCAGGCGGTGCGCTTCGTCGATGTCTTCGCCGGGCCCGGGGGCGAGGTAACCTGGCGCGGGACAGCAACCCAGGGCGATCTGCAGGACCTGCTGGGCCGCTTCCTGGGCCCCGCGCAGGCCCAGCGCGTGCTCTCCGAGCCGGGCAGCCGCCGGCCCGGCGTGCCCTCGGCCAATGCCGACGCCGATCCCGCCATGCTGGCACGGGCGGAGCGGGCACTGGCCGGCGTGATCGGCGGCGCGTCGGCGCGCGTGATGGTGGGCAGCATCATGAAGGGCGAGCGGGTCGGCTTCGACGAGGTCATGCAGATCCTGGACGAAACCTCGCATGTCATCTCCTACAGCCGACAGCTGGAGCAGAAGTCTCAGGAGCTGCAGGAGCTGACCGCCGAGCTGCGCGCCGCCAACGAGCGCCTGAAGGAACTGGACCGTCTGAAGGACGACTTTCTGGCCACGGTCAGCCACGAACTGCGCACGCCGCTGACGGCCATTCGTTCCTTTGGCGAGCTGCTGGCCGACAATCCCGACACCGATGCCGAACAGCGCGCGCGCTTCCTGGACATCATCGTCAAGGAGAGCGAGCGTCTGACGCGCCTGATCAACCAGATCCTGGATCTGGCGCGCATGGAGGCCGGCCGCATGGACTGGGAGATGAGCGAGGTGGAACCGCGCGCCGTGGTAATGGACGCCCTGGCGGCAACTGCCGGCCTGTTCGACGAGCGCGAGGTCACCCTTGAGGTGGATGTGCCCGAGGACTTGCCCCTGCTGCGCGTGGACCGGGACCGCCTGATGCAGGTGATCGTCAACCTGCTGTCCAACGCGGTGAAGTTCTGCCGCAGTCCGGAGGGCGAGGTTTCGGTGCAGGCCGTCCATCAGGGGGACAGCGTCGTGGTCTCCATCCGCGACAATGGACCGGGAGTCCCGCTCGAAGATCACGAGCGCATCTTCGAGCGCTTCCTGCAGGCCGGCAGCACGCTGTCCGACAAGCCCAAGGGCACGGGCCTGGGCCTGCCCATCAGCCGGCAGATCATCGAGAGCTTTGGTGGGCACATCTGGGTCGAGAGTGCACCCAGTGAGGGCGCCTGCTTCCGCTTCGCCCTGCCCACAAGCGCGGCCGAGGATGCACGGGAGAACTCGGCGGCGCAGTGAGGTTGCCTTCCGGGCGGTTCTTTCCTCTGAGTGAGGCCGCCTGGAACAGGGATCATGTCGCCTGAAAGAAAAGCTTCACAGTTTCCTCACGGAAACGTGAGTGGGGCGTTATGATAAATCGTTCACTTCAAGTCATCAATCTTTTGCCCGAACGGCGTCTAATCTGACGGCGGGAAAGACTTAAATCCTTCATCAACAGCCAATGACTGGCTCGCAGACAAAGGCGGATCACAGACTGTGCTCCGCTGCTTTCAAGATCGAAGGAGACAGACAATGACCAAGACAATGATTCCCGCCATCGGTTTCGCAATCACCACCGCCCTGGCCATGCCGGCCCTGGCTCAGACCAGCCCCAGCAACGAGGGCTACGCCGGCGGACACGTCCAGGCCCAGACCGCATTTGACACAGCCGAAGTCGTGCCTTCCTTCGATGCCAATGGCACGCAGCTTTCCGGCAACCCGGGCATCGAGGGCTATAGCGGCGAACGCACCCTGAACGCCAATGCAGCTCTCGAGACGCTGACGGTCGATCGTTCGCAGTACGCTTCGAACCCCGACGTCGCCTCTGACGTCATCGAAGCACGCCAGACCCGCGATGATTTTGCCGAGATGGAGCAACGCGTCCGTTACAGCGGCCGCTGAGTCGACCCCGAGCTCAATCATCCCCGAGCCCAATGATCCCCGGGGCCTTCCAGTAAAAATGGCCCCGGGCCTATCCAAACACCCCCGGGTTCATCCAAACACCTAGGAGACAGACAATGACCAAGACAATGATTCCCGCCATCGGTTTCGCCCTGACCACCGCCCTGGCCATGCCGGCCCTGGCTCAGACCAGCCCCAGCAACGAGGGCTACGCCGGCGGACACGTGCAGGCCCAGACCGCTTTCGGAACGGCTGATGTGGTGCCCTCCTTCGATGCCAACGGCACGCAGCTTTCCAACAATCCCAGCATCGAAGGCTATAGCGGAAATGGTACGTTGAATGCCAATGCGGCCCTCGAGACGCTGACGGTCGAAAGTGCACAGTATGCCTCGAATCCCGAAGTCGCTTCGGACGTCATCGAGGCCCGCCAGACCCGCGACGATTTCGCCGAGATGGAGCAGCGCGTCCGTTACAACGGCCGCTGAGCCAAGCCAAAACCCGGGGGCGTCCAACGGGTTCGCCCCCGCGCCTTTTCATTCCCGCACCTTTTCATTTAAGTCCTCCCTCATCCTCGACCGCGCCAGACCCCCTCTGGTGCGGTCTTTTTTTTGTGGAAGGACCTGGAGCGTCAGACGTTCAAGGAGTCAACCCCAGCTGTCTTCAGGATCTCGGCGACCAGCAGGTCCAGGGTGTCTGCAATGGGCAGGCCGTCCGTGTCCGGCAGGTCGATGACCGACAGTTCGGTGCAGGCGATCAGGTAGGCTTGCGCGCCGCGTTGGCGCAGGCCGTCGGTGGCGGCCTGGTAGCCCCGGCGTTCTGTCTCGCCATAGCCCTTCGCCTTGACGGCGCGAATGACCTTCAGCAGCTCTTCCGCCTCCTTGCCCTCAGCATGTAGCGGCGTGAAGCCGGCCGCCTGGAGCCGCTGGTCGAACAGCCCCACCTTGCGCACGGCGGGCGAGGCCAGCAGGGCGACCCTTTGCAGGGGCGGTCGGCTGTTCTGGAGATAGCGCACCGACAGGTCGATCATGTCCAGGAAGGGCAGATCGACAGCCTTGCATACGGCCGGCAGGTACCAGTGGGCCGTGTTGCAGGGCATGGCCAGGAAGTCGGCGCCGGCCTGCTTCAGGCCTTCGGCCATGGAGACCAGCACCGGCGTTGGGTCTTCGCCGGTTCCCTCGATCACATGGGCAATGCGTGAGGGCACCTGGGGATTGTTGTCCACCAGCATGCGGATGTGGTCGGCGTCGTCGCGCGCCGGAGTGGCGGCGACGACGCGGCGCATCAACTCGACGGTGGCCTCCGGCCCCATGCCGCCCAGCAGGCCGAGCGTCTTTCCGGGTCCGGACTGGGAGGGCGCCGTCGTCATGCCTGGTAGCCGGGCAGTCCGTAGATGTCTGGATAGCCGAACAGGGCGACCGCTCCACCGGTGTGCAGGAAGACGACGTTGTCGTTCTTGTCGAAGTGGCCCTTGCCGATCAGGTCCAGCAGGCCGGCGAAACCCTTGCCGGAATAGACCGGGTCCAGAAGGATTCCTTCCTGTTGGGCCAGCAGCTTGACCGCCTCGATCATGCTGTCCGTGGGAATGCCATAGCCTTCACCCACGTAGTCGCAGTTGGCGACCACATCCTCGCGCCGCACCACTCCGTCCAGGCCCAGATGGGTGCAGGTCCGCTCGGCCAGGACGAATACGTTCTCTTCCTGCTTGTCCTTGGGTGCGCGCACGCCGATGCCCAGCACGGGGATCTGGCTGTTCAATGCCTTCAGGCCGGTGACCAGGCCGGCCTGGGTGCCGGCGCTGCCGGTGGCATGCACCAGGTGATCAATGCGCAGGTCCTGATCGACGGCCTGGTGCAACAGTTCCAGGCTGGCGTTGACATAGCCCAATGCACCGACGGGGTTGGAGCCCCCGCCGGGAATGACATAGGGCTTGCGGCCCTGGCCGCGCAGATCTTCGGCCAGCTTTTCCATCTCGGCCTGCATGTCGGCGCCGGCCGGACGTTTGGCGATGCTGGCGCCGTGCAACTGGTCGAGCAGGACGTTGCCGTTGTGAACGTAGTTGGGATCCTCGCTGCCGGTGCGGTTCTCCAGCAGGATGTGGCAGGTCAGGCCCAGCTTCGCGGCCGCCGCCGCGGTTTGGCGCGCATGGTTCGACTGGGTGGCGCCCTGGGTGATCACGGTGTCCGCCCCCTGTTCCAGGGCGTCGGCCATCAGGAATTCCAGCTTGCGGGTCTTGTTGCCGCCGGTGGCCAGGCCCGTGCAGTCATCGCGCTTGATCCAGAGTTTTGGGCCGCCGAGATGCTTCGTCAGGCGCTCCATGGGCTCGAGCGGGGTCGGCAGGTGGCCAAGGCGGACGCGGGGAAAGCGGGCAAGATTCATCGCGGGTCGTCTCCGTTATCGGGCTTTCATCTTATTGAAGGACGGGAAGAAACACTCCCGTCAGGTTTCCGATCGAAAGCTAACATCCCAGCCCGGACAAGACACGTCACTTCCAATCCCGGGAGGGGGCTGAGAGAGATGGCCGGGGCGCAAGGTGGCTGGACCTTGGGCATGGGGTGTGCGACACATCGGGCGCGCCGGCGCGAAGGACACGGCGCAGCGTTTCCGACAGCAGTGAAGGTACAGGCAAGATGGCGAGTTATCAGTACATCTACACGTTACAGGGGCTGAACAAGACCTATCCCGGCGGGCGGCAGGTCCTGAAGGACGTCCATCTTCACTTCCTGCCCGGCGCCAAGATCGGCGTGCTGGGCCTGAACGGCGCCGGCAAGTCCACCCTGCTGCGCATCATGGCGGGCGAGGACACCGAGTACAACGGCGAGGCCTGGGCAGCCAAGGGCGCCAAGGTCGGTTACCTGCGGCAGGAGCCGCGCCTGGACGAGGACAAGGATGTGGCCGGCAACGTCATGCAGGGGCTGGCTGACCTGAAGGCGCTGGTGGACCGCTACAACGAGGTCAGTGCCCTCTTTGCCGAGGAGGATGCCGACTTCGACGCGCTGCTGGCCGAACAGGCCGAGCTGCAGGAGAAGATCGACGCCGCCGACGCCTGGGACTTGGAACGTCGGATCGAGGTGGCCATGGACGCCCTGCGCTGCCCGCCGGGCGATACGCCCGTCACCAACCTGTCTGGGGGCGAGCGGCGTCGTGTGGCGCTCTGTCGTTTGCTGTTGCAGAAGCCAGACGTGCTGCTGCTGGATGAGCCGACCAACCACCTGGACGCCGAGTCCGTGGCCTGGCTGGAGCGTTACCTGGAGGAATACAAGGGCACTGTCGTGGCCGTGACCCACGACCGCTATTTCCTGGACAACGTGGCCGGCTGGATACTGGAGATCGACCGCGGGCAGTGCATCCCCTTCGAGGGCAACTACTCCGGCTGGCTGGAGCAGAAGCGCAAGCGCCTGGCGCAGGAGGCGCGCGAAGAGGCGGCGCGCGAGCGCACTCTGTCGCACGAGATGGAGTGGATCCAGCAGAGCCCCAAGGCGCGCCAGGCCAAGTCCAAGGCACGCATCAACGCCTATGACGAACTGCTGCGCGCCGGCCAGGAGAAGGCGCCCGAGCCGGGCCAGATCACTATCCCCGCCGGACCGCGCCTGGGCGACCTGGTGGTCGAGGCCAACGACCTGCGCAAGGGCTTCGGCAACCACCTGCTGATCGAGGACTTGTCCTTCAAGGTGCCGCCGGGCGCCCTGGTGGGCATCATCGGACCCAACGGCGCCGGCAAGACGACCCTGTTCCGCATGATCACCGGCCAGGAAACGCCCGATGGCGGCGAGCTGCGCGTGGGCGAGACGGTTGAGCTTGGCTACGTGGACCAGAGCCGCGATTCCCTGAACCCCGACAAGACGGTCTGGGAAGAGGTCTCGGACGGCCTGGACATGATCCAGATCGGCAAGAAGCAGACGCCCTCGCGCGCCTATGTGGGCGCCTTCAACTTCAAGGGGCCGGACCAGCAGAAGCGGGTCGGGCAGCTGTCGGGCGGCGAGCGCAACCGCGTGCACCTGGCCAAGATGCTGAAGTCGGGCGCCAACTTCCTGCTGCTCGACGAACCGACCAACGATCTGGATGTGGACACCCTGCGCTCCCTGGAAGAGGCGCTGCTGGAGTTTGCCGGCTGCGCCATGGTCATCAGCCACGATCGCTGGTTCCTGGACCGCATCGCCACCCACATCCTGGCCTTCGAGGGCGACAGCCAGGTGGTCTGGCTGGAGGGCAACTACCAGGACTACGAGGCGGACAGGAAGCGGCGCCTGGGGGCGGAAGCCGACCAGCCGCACCGCATCAAGTACAAGCCACTGGAGCGCTGAAGCCGCACGGCCGTCATGCAGACCGTGCGATCTGCCTTCTGCAGGTTTTTTTGGTTCACTATTCCCGGGTGCGTGCTAGATAGGGGAATTGTCAGTAGATTCGAGTAGAATGTTCCCTTATGTCCACGGTCCAGGACGCGAACCAGATTACAGCGCAACGCCTGCGCGACTTCCACGCACATTGGAAGAACCTCTGCAACGGGGCAGCCGTTGCGGAGCGCAGCGCCTTCGACATCGTCGAGGCGCCGCTTGACCTGGTGGGGCACCTGATCCTGCTGGACGTCCTGGAGGGCGGACAGGATTTCGGCTATCGCCTGGTCGGGACGAAGGTTGCCGAGGAAATCGGTCGGGATTTCACCGGCGAAACGGTCCTGCAATACCATGCCCGCCACGAAAGCCGCGAGGTGATCGACGGTTATGCCGAGATCGTGAAGACCGGCCAGCCCCATCTCTATCAAGGCAACCTCTACGATTTGGGCCGCGACTACGTGACCTATGAACGCCTGGCCGTGCCGCTGACGGACTCGGACGGCCGTATCGCCTTCATCCTGGCCTGTTTCCAGTTCGAGCGGAAAAGCGCTCCTCTGCCCCGATCCACGTAGGGACGCGGTTCCGGGGCGTCATAGCCCGAGCCGAGGTTGCGGGACGGGCAGAAATGCGGGTCTTTCGGGAATAACGTGAAGGACGTGCACCCAGGCTCTGCAGTGCACGTCCCAGTCTGAATCGTAAGCCGACAGTTATTCCGAGATCGCTGCGCCCGTCAGCTTGTCGAGCGCCTGCTCCATGTTCTGCACGGCTTCCAGGTCCTCGTCGATGTCGTAGCGGTCGGCCAGTTCCTCGGCCTCAAGATAGGCCACGCGGGTGTTTCCGGAGCTGTCTTCCCAGGCAAGCACGCGCACGGGCAGGTCCAGCCCCACTTCAGGGTTCTCCTGGATCAACGGCGTTCCCATCTGCGGATTGCCGAAGATCAGGACCTCCATGGGGGCTAGGTCCTCGTCGATGGCCGAGGCGCCGGCGGCGTGGTCGATGCGGGCAAAGACCGTGGCGCCGTTCTCCTCGACGACATCGCTCAGCCGGTCGAGGGTTTCGGTGACGCCGTGAGGGCTGCTCTTGATGACCAGATCGTCATTTTCAGCAAGGGCCGGAGCACTGACGAGGGCCAGACCGCAGGCAAGGGCCAGGGTACGCTTGAGCATTGAGAGAACCTCCCGTTTCATGAATGTCATGTCCAAGAGGTTGGGTTGCGGCGCCTTGAGACAAGAGGTGTCCGCAAAAGCGGCGATTCACGCTTTCGTGAGCGCGTTATCCATCAATGCGAAGAAGCGCTCGAACAGGTAGTGGCTGTCCTGAGGGCCGGGCGAGGCCTCGGGATGGTATTGCACCGAGAAGATCGGCCGGTCCTTGACGCGCAGGCCCTCGTTCGTGCCGTCGAACAGGCTGACGTGGCTGACCTCGACATTGGCCGGCAGGCTGTCGTCCTTGACCACGAAGCCGTGGTTCTGGCTGGTGATCTCCACCTTGCCGGTGGCCAGATCCTTCACGGGATGATTCCCGCCGCGGTGGCCCAGGTGCATCTTCTCGGTCTCGACACCCAGGGCCCGGGCTAGCAGCTGGTGCCCCAGGCAGATGCCGAAGATCGGCAGCTTCGGGTTTTCCATCAGGCGCTGCAGCGTGGGCACGGCGTATGCGCCGGTGGCCGCCGGGTCGCCGGGCCCGTTCGACAGGAAGACCCCGTCCGGCTCGTGGCGCAGGATCTCTTCGGCCGTGGCCTGGGCCGGCACCACCGTGACGCGGCAGCCGAGTGCGGCCAGGCAGCGCAGGATATTGTGCTTGGCGCCGTAGTCCACGGCCACCACGTGATAGCGCGGCTGGGTCATGCGGCCGTAGCCATGATCCAGGGTCCAGGTGGTCTGGTCCCAGCTGTAGGTCTGGCGGCAGGTCACCTCGGCGGCCAGGTCCATGCCTTCCAGCCCCGGCCAGTCGGCGGCCAGTTTCTGCAGGGCCTCCAGGTCGATCTTGCCGTCCGGCGCATGGACGATCACGCCGTGGGGCGCGCCCAGGTCGCGGATGCGCCGGGTCATGGTGCGCGTGTCCACGCCGGTGATGCCGGGCAGGTCCTGGGATTTCAGCCAGGCGTCCAGATGTTGGGCCGCGCGCCAGTTCGAGGGCTCGGTCACCGGTGCGCGCAGGATCAGTCCGCGGGCCGCGGCGGTGGTGGTCTCCACATCCTCGGGGTTGGCGCCCACATTGCCCACGTGCGGAAAGGTGAAGGTGATGATCTGGCCGGCGTAGGAGGGATCGGTCAGCACCTCCTGGTAGCCGGTCATGGAGGTGTTGAAGCAGATCTCGCCCACCTTGTGGGTCGCAGCACCGATGCCCTTGCCCCAGAAAACCGTTCCATCGGCCAGGATGACAGCCGCGGTTGCGCCGTCCGGTCGCTGTCCGGCCCCGGTTGGAAAGGCCTGGGCTGCGGGGCGGCTGGAAGTCTGGCTGTCATTCATGGTCGGTTCGGTCCTGTGTCATGTCGAAACCCGGTGGGGCCGTCCCCATGGGCGAAGTGGCAAAGCGGTTGCGTTGCCCCCCGGCTATACTATATAGGGCCTTTCCCCCTTGAGCGATAGGGATCGGAATGGGACCGATAAGGATCGGGCCGGGGCAGCAGCAAGGGCATTGAGAGGCCAGTGGCCACAAGCTCTCAGGCGCTGTCTTTACGCCACGGACCGGTAAGGGTCAAGCGCCAGGTAGTTGCGAATTTTTCTTTCAATCTCATGTAGTTGAGACGAGATGCCGGTCATCGTGGTCGGTATGAATGCAATGATGCAAGGAGATGCGCGGTCATGTTGCGCGAGGATCTGAACACTGCCTTGAAGGAAGCGATGAAGAGCAAGGACCAGACGACCCTGTCGACGGTGCGTCTGATCCTGGCCGCCCTCAAGGACCGCGATATCCAGGCCCGGACCGAGGGCAACAGCGACGGCCTGAACGAGGACCAGATCCTGGAGATGCTGCAGAAGATGGTGAAGCAGCGCCGGGAGTCCGTGGACTTCTACGAGAAGGGCGGCCGCGGCGATCTGGTCGACAAGGAAAAGGCCGAGATCAAGGTGATCGAGCGCTTTCTGCCCCAGCCCATGAGCGAGGCGGAAATCCAGGCCGCCGTGGATGCGACGATCTCCGAACTGGAGGCCGACAGCGTCAAGGACATGGGCAAGGTCATGGGGGCGCTGAAGCAGCGTCATGCCGGGCGCATGGACTTCACGCGTGCCAGCCAGCTGGTGAAGCAGCAGCTGTCCTGAAGGCCGGAACGTGCGTTCCGGGAACAGCGGTTTTCCACAATCTCCAAGATGCCCGGAATGACTGGCTTTGAGGGCGGTTTTTCGAGACCTTGTCCACAGGATTGCCCACAAGCTGTGTCGTTGGCGGTGGATGAAAGAAGTCGCAGATGGGGCTTCCGCTTGCGCTGCAGGCACCCCATTTCTTTGGGGCGGGTGTTCCCACTGCCCGGATGATGGGGCATAAAGGCTCCTTCTCGACGCAACCGGTGAAACGGGGCCATGGCTTTCGACACGGATTTTCTCGAGCGGCTGCGCGACCATCTGCCTGTTTCCGAGGTGGTGGGCCGGCGCGTGCGCCTGACCCGTCGAGGCCGGGAACACAGCGGCCTCTGCCCCTTTCACAACGAGAAGACACCCTCTTTCACCGTCAATGACGACAAGCAGTTCTATCACTGTTTTGGCTGTGGCGCGCATGGGGACGTCATACGCTTCGTCATGGAAACCGAGGGACTGGAGTTTCGCGAGGCGATCGAGAAACTGGCGCCCCTGGCCGGCCTCGAGGTGCCGCGCACGCGTCCGGAGGACCAAGTCCGCGAGAAGCGGCGTGCGGGCATCCAGGATGTGCTGGAAGAGGCCTGCCGCTGGTTCGCAGCCCAGTTGGCCTCTGCCGAAGGAGGGGACGCGCGCGCCTATCTTCAGGGACGTGGGCTGGAGCCGGCAACGCTGGAGCGCTTCCGCCTGGGCTTCGCGCCCAACCGGCGCGGTGCGCTGCGCCAGGCCCTGAATGCGCGCGGCATGGATGACAGCCTGCTGATCGCCGCCGGCTTGCTGAAGCAGCCCGAGGAGGGTGGTGCGGCGCGCGACTATTTCTTCGACCGAATCATCTTTCCCATTACCGACCGGCGCGGCCGGGTCATTGCTTTCGGCGGTCGAGCCATGGCGCCGGATGCCAAGGCCAAGTACCTGAATTCGCCGGACACCGAGCTGTTCCACAAGGGTCAGGTGCTCTATAACCTGCACCAGGCTCGCCAGGCTGCCCGGGACGGCGCGGACCTGATCGTGGCCGAAGGCTACATGGACGTGATCGCCATGGCCCAGGCCGGTTTTCCCGCCGCAGTGGCCCCGCTGGGCACCGCGCTGACCGAGGCGCAGTTGTCCGAGCTGTGGCGCATGGCGCCGGAGCCTGTGATTTGCCTGGATGGAGACGAGGCGGGCCAGCGTGCGGCCCGGCGTGTGTCGGAACGCGCATTGCCGCTTCTGAAGCCGGGGCACAGCCTGCGCTTCGTGACCCTGCCGCCCGGCGAGGACCCGGACAGCCTGGTGCAGTCGGGCGGGGCGGCTGCCCTGAAGGCGCTGCTGGACCAGGCGAAGCCGCTTGCCGAACTGCTCTGGTCCTTCCAGCTGGCCGGACGAAAGCTGGACACACCCGAACGCCGCGCCGCCCTGCGCCATGATGCACTCAACCAGGTGGATGCCATCCAGGATCCGGCCGTGCGCTCCGCCTATCGCCGCGATGTTTTTGAGCGGCTGGATGCCCTGTTTGCGCCGCAGAGGAACGGCCATGCCGCGCGTGCCGGAAACCGCCCCCGTGGCCAGTGGCAGAAGGGCCGCGGTTCGCACTGGGGGCCGCCGGTGGCGCGCAGCCGGCCCCTGCCGTCGCCACAGGCGGCCTTGCGCCGTCGTCCGGCCCAGGTGTTGCTCGCCCTGGCGCTGGCCTATCCCCAGGCGGCCCTGGCGCGGGCCGAGGAATTGGCCATGGCGGACCTGGGGGCAGCGGATCTGGACGGCCTGCGCCGGGCCCTGCTGGACCTTCTGGCCGAGCCCGTGGACCTTGACTCTTCACAGATTCAGTGCCACCTACGCGAACAGGGTTTTTCCGGGCTTCTCGAAGGGCTTTCGGAGGCCTCTGTCGTATTGCATGAACCTTTCCTGACGGAAGAGGTCTCTTCCGTCGAGGTGCAGCGCAGGATGGAGTACTGGCTGAAACGCACGGGTGAAGCCGTGCGGGGCGCGCAGGAGAGCGAGGAAATCCGGAGACGGGCTCAGCACAGCCTGGCCGAGGACGATGGGGCCAGTGGCAACGGTGTCGAAGGCAAGACGGAAGGGCAATTCGAACGCATGCGAGCGGAGATTTCCGCGGCGGAAGACTCGACGGCGCATCCGCGCATCATAAATCGCTTTGAAAAGAAGGACTCGGATGACTGACAGGGGCGGCCCGTGTCCGGGCCGGTATAGCCGCCTGTATGGTTTCCTGGTGAGGGTGTAAATGGCGACCAAGACGAAGGAAAACAGCGAAGATACGGAAGCCACCGAGGAAGGCGGCGAAGGCGCCCTCGGCGACAAGGTCACGGCGGCCGTCAAACGCATGCTGGCGCGCGCGAAGGAGCGCGGCTATGTCACCTATGACGAGCTGAACCAGATCCTGCCGCCCGACCAGGTGTCCTCGGAGCAGATCGAGGACGTCATGGCCACGCTGTCCGAAAGCGGAATCAGCGTGATCGAGGACGAGGAAAGCGAGGAAGCCGAGCCCAAGGCCGTCGAGGAAAGCGAGGAAGGCGAGGCCGCCAGCGGCAACATCAACGATGCCGACGCGGCGCGCACCGACGATCCCGTACGCATGTACCTGCGCGAGATGGGCTCCGTCGAGCTGTTGAGCCGCGAGGGCGAGATTGCCATTGCCAAGCGGATCGAGGCCGGCCGCGAGAAGATGATCGGCGGCATCTGCGAAAGTCCGCTGACCATCCGGGCCCTGATCTCCTGGCGCGACGCGCTGGTCGAGGGCGATATCCTGCTGCGCGACATCATCGACCTGGATGCCACCTATGGCGCCGATCCCGGTGCGGCCGAGGCCGGCGACCCGCAGGCCGAAGCGGCGCTGGAGACGGTGGCCAAGGCCGAAGAGACGGTGCAGGAGCCGGCGCCTGAGGTGTCCAAGACGGACGAGGAGTCCAAGGCGGGCGAGGAGGCCAAGACGGGCGAGGAGGCCAAGACGGGCGAGGGCGAGGCCCAGAAGGACGCCCCCAAGAAGAAGGCCGCCGAGGACGGCGAGGAGTCCGAAGACGAGACCAGTGAAGGCGAGTCCGAGGAAGAGGACGAGGAGGAAGAGGAAAGCTCCATCTCGCTTTCCGCCATGGAACAGCAGCTCTTCCCGCAGGTGCTGGAGACCCTTGATTCCATCTCGGACACCTTCGTCAAGCTGTCGCGTGCCCAGGAAGAGCGCCTGAAGTACATGCAGGCCGGCGAGGCCGTGCCCGCCAAGGCCGAGAAGCGCTATACCCAGCTGCGCCATCAGCTGGTCGAGCACATGGAGAAGGTGCATTTCAACAATGCCCGGATCGAGCAGCTGGTCGAGAACCTATATGAGCACAACAAGAAGCTGGTGACGCTGGAAGGGCGTCTGCTGCGCCTGGCCGAGAAGAACAAGGTCGATCGCGGCGACTTCCTGAAGCAGTACTACGGTCACGAGCTGGACCCGAACTGGCTGTCCCGCGTGTCCGAGATCAACAAGAACTGGAAGAAGTTTGCCGAGCGCGAGGCCGACGAGGTGGCCCAGCTGCGCGAGCAGATCGGTGACATCTCGGCCGAAGTCGGCCTGCCGGTCAGCGAATTTCGCCGCATCGTCACCACGGTGAAGCAGGGCGAGAAGGAAGCCACCAAGGCCAAGACCGAGATGGTCGAGGCGAACCTGCGCCTGGTGATCTCGATCGCCAAGAAGTACACCAACCGCGGGCTGCAGTTCCTGGACCTGATCCAGGAGGGGAACATCGGCCTGATGAAGGCGGTGGACAAGTTCGAGTACCGGCGCGGCTACAAGTTCTCGACCTATGCCACCTGGTGGATCCGCCAGGCGATCACGCGCTCCATCGCCGACCAGGCGCGCACCATCCGCATCCCGGTGCACATGATAGAGACCATCAACAAGCTGGTGCGCACCAGCCGGCAGATGCTGCACGAGATCGGCCGCGAGCCGACGCCGGAGGAGCTGGCCGAACGCCTGGTGATGCCGCTGGACAAGGTGCGCAAGGTGCTCAAGATCGCCAAGGAGCCGGTTTCCCTGGAGACACCGATCGGCGACGAGGAGGACAGCTACCTGGGCGATTTCATTGAGGACAAGAACGCCATCATCCCGGTGGATTCGGCGGTGCAGTCGAACCTGCGCGAGACCACGACGCGGGTGCTCTCCAGCCTGACCCCGCGTGAAGAGCGCGTGCTGCGCATGCGCTTCGGCATCGGCATGAACACCGACCACACGCTGGAGGAGGTGGGCCAGCAGTTCTCGGTGACCCGCGAGCGCATCCGTCAGATCGAGGCCAAGGCCTTGCGCAAGCTGAAGCACCCCAGCCGCAGCCGCAAGCTGCGCTCCTTCCTGGATACCTGATCAACAAATCGGCCGCCCTGGACCCCGGGGCGGCCGGAAATCTCTTGAACCCTCTGGCGGAAACGGCAAAATGCCGCTCCCACGGGCCCGTAGTTCAGTGGTCAGAACGCGCCGCTCATAACGGTGTTGTCGCAGGTTCGAATCCTGCCGGGCCCACCACTCCACTTAGGGTCCGTTCTTGTCGGAGTACTCCGCGCCCAAACCTGAAAAGGGTTCGTCAAGGAAGAGTATCTCGGGCTCGGTTGCCAGGGCGCGTCCTATATCCAACAGCCTCATCTCGCCTTGCGTGAGTTCGTCGACATAGGTCCGCTCTTTCCCGGTAAGTGAAAGGGTGTCCATTATGCTGCGGTTGCTGTCTTCCATCTCAGCTTGGGTGCTGAATTTTTCGCGTGCGCGTTTGCAGCATCTGGACACTTGAAGCGTTTCCATGACCGTCATGTCATAATAGGGCTTCATCACCTGGAAGGTTCTGGCCGCACCAAGATTGACGATATCGTAGGGCTTCATGTTGCGAATGTTCCGGCCCTGGAAATTGATCTCTCCGGCATCGGCATTGAGGAAACCTGTCAGTATGTTGAACAGGGTTGTCTTGCCGGCGCCATTCGGGCCGATAATTCCAAACATCTCGCCATGGTGAACATCGAAGCTGCAGTCTTTCGTTGCGACGAGCCCGCCAAAGCGCTTTTCAAGATTCTTTACACTGAGAATGGGGCTATCCATCACTCTCTCCCGAGTACAAGACGGCGAACCATGGGCGAGGACTTAATCCACCTGGAATTCCCGATTCCCTTTGGATTGATGTAAATGAGCAGGACAAGCGTGCCCATATAGATGATGATCCTGTAGTGTTCCCAGATCCGTAACCACTGATCGAACCAGGCCAGAAGGGCGGCAACCAGGAGGGGTCCGACCAGTGTGCCGGCGCCGCCTATTGTCGCCATGAGAACGATCATGACCGAGAGGGATGCAGAGGCCATTTCGGGCGTGACCTGCATGTTGGTGTGCGCCTGCACACCGCCGGCAATGCCGGCGAAGAAGGCACTGACAGCAAAGCCGATGACTTTATAGTAGGAGGTATTGATCCCGGAGGCCTGGGCCGCTTCCTCGTTATGCCGGGTCGTTCTCAGGATAAGGCCATAGTGCGAGCGTGCGAACGCAGTCAGGAGCACGATGGACACCAGGAAGATGACGGCGGTGATCTGCAGATCGCCCTCGACGGTCAAGGTAAAGGTATCGAGGCCGGTGATTCCTTCGTCTCCGCCCGTGATGGGGCGCATGATATACAGCATTTTGTAGAACACTGCTGAGAAGGCGATTGTCGAGAGGGCAAAATAAGGCCCCCGCAACCTCAATGTCAGCGCGCCTATGACCGCACCGACGGCGGCAACGCACAAGGCGGAGAGGGGAATCGAAAACCAGAGGGGAAGGTCAAATGACCTGTTCATGATGGCGGATGAATAACCCGCCCCGCCTATGAAAAGGGCATGTCCGAAATTGGGCTGGTCGGTGAAGCCACTGAGTATATCCCAGCTGGCGGCAAAGAGGGCGAACAGCAGGGACAATACCATTAGCTCCATGAAGTAGAAATCTGACGTGAAATAAGGAGCCAGGAAAGTGAATGCGAAAAATGCATACACCAGTGGTGAAAGTCCGGTTATTGTGTTTATAAGATGCTTAATCATATGAATTGCCATGATTTCTCCCTCTCCCTATATTTTTCTTGTTCCCATAATTCCCTGAGGGCGAAATACGAGTATTGTTACAATAATAATAAGAGCTACTAGGTCAGAATACTGCTCGTTCGAGAGGGAGAATGCGATCACTTCGGCAAAGCTGACGACAAACGATGCCACGATCGCGCCAGGGATACTTCCCAGCCCCCCCACAATTGCAATGGCGAAGGCTTTGACGAGCCAGAACTCCCACATACCAGGCACCACTGTTATGAGCGATGACACGAGGGTTCCGGCGAGGCCGGCCAAGGCCGCCGACAGGACAATCGTGATGGCCAGTATGGTTTTTGAATCGATGCCGATCAGGCGCGCGCCTTCTGAATTCTGCGCAACCGCTGTTATGGCCTTCCCCCAGCGCGTAGAGTGAAGGAAGTACCAGAGTGCGCTGAGAACGACGAAGCTGACGGCTAGGATGATGAGTTCCTGGTTGAGAATTCTGGCGCCCAGCAGGTTCTGGTTTCCGCCAATTATCGGACTTACGGACGTCCCTGTTACGCCGTACAAAAGGGCCATGATCTCGGATACAAACAAAGAAATGGCCAGGGAAATGACCATAATATACGAGATCGAGTTGATTGCCCTCAAATATATGAATCTGTAGACAAATAGAGAAAATATAGAGACACAAGCCGTAGCCAATATCATTGAAATGATAAGGGAAAATGTACCTGCTTCAGAGAATAACTGACTGAATATGATGAATGTGAAATATGCACCAAGCATGAACAGGGCACCGTGTGCCAGATTAAGAATTCCACCAACTGAGAATACAAGTACAAATCCAACAGCTACGAGCGCGTAAACGCTTCCTCGTGTTGCGCCGAATACAAGTATGTCCATCATTTATTCAGTCCTAGAATTGGCTTCTTCATCGATTAGGTTATTCCTGTTTCTTTATGAAGACTTGAAATGCGCCTTCCAATGTCTTCCTGGGCGCCATCATCTAGCCTTTTCAGCGGCAGTCGCGGCGGCCCAACGATCAGGTCGGTGAATTCGCACCAGGTCTTAAGCGCAGGAACTGGGTTCTTCCCCCCCTGCATTGGCCCGATGATTGTTCGGGAATAGAGGGCGCGCAATCCGGAGAGTTCGGCACTGATCGCAGAGGCTCGCTCCTCCAATCCGCTTTGATGTGCCTGGAAGTATTCCTCTATGGGGCGGCGTTTGCCGCTTTGGAACAGATAGGGCTCGGGATCGGCATAGAGTGTCTGCATGAGTCCGTGCTGGAGGTTTGACAGCCAGTTTTCCTCGATGGGATCGGTTATCGTCAGGCTGTCGCCAAAGCTGTTGTGAAAATCCAAGGCGGTTCTGTTGCCGCTGCCGATCTTTATTCCGGATATTGAGTCACACTCTGCGGCAGCTCGTTCCAGAAAACGCGCACCGAATCCCCCTGAAGTCGCTTCAAGCAGCATGATCGGAAGGCTGACGGACTTTGCTATCCGGTCGATGTAGCGGAGGAGCTCGGCTTCGTCATAAAGGCCGGGCGGAGGCGCGAGGACAATATGATGTGCCCCTGCTGTCTCGGCGTGCTGTGCCAGGGAAATCGAGTCCCGCAGGGAGCCGGCCGTAACGACCGGCGCCACCTTCAATCGCCCTTGCGATGCAGATAGGGTCAGGCGCACAACGTCCTTGCGCTCTTCGACGGTAAGGGACCAGCCCTCCCCCATCACCCCATTGCAGAATACACCGGCCAGCCCCAGCGCATCGGAGAAGTGCACCGCGTTATGCCGGACAGCGGCTTCGTCGAGGCGTCCATCATCGTGAAAAGGCGTGGGGATCGAGGCCCATATTCCCTGCAGCCAGCACTCCGTAGCCGGCGGCCTCTGCGCCACTTGCTGCATCCGTCCCAGTCTCCCGTCGTTTTCTTGTTCATTATCCCGGGGAGCTTATCATAGGATTTCATAATATGCTAAATATTATAATATTTGTATCCTAAGGATGTTAATGCCATACTGACAACAGCGCGCAACGAGATGGGGTCGCTCGACAATGCCCGATTATGGAATTCCGAGGCTTCGGCGAACTGATCAAGTGGTCGAGATGATCAAGAGGTGGGTGGTCCAGCATAACCTGAAGGTGGGGGACCGCCTGCCGCGCGAGCGGGATCTCATCAGCATCCTCAAATGCAGCCGCGGCACGATCCGTGAGGCGCTGAAAATATTGGAATACCAGGGCCTTGTAGAGATCACGCCCGGCGCTGGGGGCGGCACGAGGATTGCCAGGATTTCGTATAACTATGCCAATGAGTTCCTGAGGAATTATTTCTATTTCCAGGACCTTACTTGGGACGGCGTGTATCGGATCCGTGAGCAGCTGGAGCCACTGGTCGCCGAATCCGTTGTGGGCGTATTGGGTGATGCCGAGCTTCAGGCTCTAAGGGAAACGCTCGCCATTTGCGAATCAGGGCTCGCGGGAGAAATTCCGGCGGATCAGCACAGAACAGCTGAACTGGAGTTTCATTCCATACTGGCGCGTTCCTGCCCCGACCCTCTGCTCAGTTTTCTTGCAGGGTTCATCAACGACCTGCTGCGGGATTTCACGGAATACAAGAACGAGATCGAGATCGAGTCCTCAACGTTCGCGGAGGCGGCGTTGAGGTATCACAAGAAACTGCTGCAAGCTTATGAAGATGGAGATGTGAAGGCGGTGCGCAGCCTGATGGCCGACCACATGCATGACGCCCGCTGCATTGTTTCATCGAGAGAGCAAACCATTAAACCCGAATTTCTCCTCCTTCGCACCCGCACGGGAGGGGATGAGGCTGCCGCAGCCTATGTGGCAGGTGGAGGAATGTCGCACAAGCGTGCGGGCTAGCAGGGCGGCGTTCGTGGCTACACCAATAAGAACTTAGGAGTTGGAGGCTATAATGACTTTGAAACATGCAGGATTGTCTGGCGCCTTTGCACTGGCTGCAATGACCGCGCTTTCATCTGGCGCCCTGGCGCAGGATCCCATCAAGATTGGCGTGATTGCGCCGTTTGATACGCCTCCTGGGGAGGGCCTGATCAATGCGGCAGAGATGGCGGCAGAGGATATCAATGCGGAAGGGGGCATTGATGGCCGTGAAGTCGAGCTGATCATCCGGAATGATGAATATGAGGCTGATGTTGGTGTGAGCGCCTATCAGCGCCTGGCTTTGCGGGATGAGGTGGACGTCGTCATCGGAACGGCTTCCAGTGGTGTGTCCATGGCCATAACAGACCATATGGCGCGCTATAAGGTGCCATTCATCTCGACAGGTGCTGCCAGTTTGCAGCTGTCGGAAAAGGTCGCGGACGACTATGATCGCTATAAATACTGGTTCCGTGTCATGCACACGACCAATAATATCGCGGACTCCGTTGGCGATTGGGCTGTCAACTTCCTGAATGCAGAGCTGGGCCTGAACAAGGCAGCGATCCTGGCTGAGAACGCACTCTGGACGGATGGCTTGCTTCCACGCATCAAGGGACATCTTGACGAGGCGGACATTGAGGTCGTTGCGGAAGAATATTTCGATCTGGATACACGTGACTACAGGCCGATCATCTCCCGGATCGAGGATGCGGGCGCTGAATTCATACTGGACTTCTCGTCCCATGTTGACGGTTCCACTTATGTTCGTCAGTGGGGACAGTTGGAAGGCCCGATCATGGGTGGCCTGAATGCCTCGGGCACCTCGTCAAGATTCTGGGAAGACACGGAAGGTGGAGCGCTTGGACATGCCGATCTGATCCAGGGTGGCTATCGCGTGGACCTTACCCCGAATACGATCGAATGGTTCGACCGTTATGTCGAGGCCTACGAAGTGTCTCCTGACTACACCACAGGCTATACCTACGATGCGATGCACATCGTGAAGGCCGCCATCGAAGAGGCCGGCTCGACCGATCCGGACGCATTTGTGGAGGCGATGGAAGCGACGGATCACACCGGTGTGGCAGGGCGCTGGGTCTTCGACGAGAACCACGATCCACTGTTTGGTCCGGACTATCGCGTCATGGGGATGACCCAGTGGCAGGAAGGCGGCGAGAGAGCCGTGGTCTGGCCCGAGAGCATTAAAACGGAAGAGTTCCAGGTTCTTCCCTGGCAGGAATGATCTGAGGAGTCTGCCCCGGATCTCCCTGATGGGCCTCGGCCAACATCAGGGGGATTCGGGGTTTGTTCTGCTCAAACATTGGGAGGACCGGCATGTCGGATATAGAGATCAGGCGATCGCTCGTGATGAGCGAAACCCTGCCACAGGCTTGTGTCGAGAACGAGGGCAGGGATCTGCAAAGAGCGGTCGGGGTGCTGGTGATCGCAAATCCTTTCCTGGGAGAGGAGTCCCGTGACCTTTCAAGGCATTATCATCTCGGTGGCCAGATCGGCGAGTTGCTGGCTCCCAGGGTGGTGTCCGCATTGTCGGAGCCTGCCTACACATATGGAAAGGCGGCATTGGTCGGCACCTCCGGTAGTCACAAGCATGGCGCTGTCCTGCTTCACCCCTCGTTGGGGAAGCCGATCCGTCGAGTGCTGGGAGGAGGCGAGGCTGTCATTCCCTCCAATATCAAGATTGCCAATCCTGGTGACTCGATCGACCTGCCGCTGGCCCACAAGGATGATGCCTGGTCCTTTGATCACCTGGACACAGTAACCGTCTCGATCCCCGAATCTCCGAGAGAGGATGAAATCGTGGTCATGGTTGCCTTTGGCACGGGATCCAGAAGTAAAATATAATAAAGACTGTGACTATGGACTCATTAATACTAAATAAAGGCGTGAATTTACTCTCATTTCTATATGAAAAAAGAGAGATATCTCCTGTAGAGGTTGTAAACTGTATTCTTTCCACTATTTCCAAAATCAACCCAAGGCTGAACGCATTTTTCTACGTGGATGAAGAAGGTGCTCTGGAACAGGCGAGGCTATCTGAATCACGCTGGAAAGGCGGAGAGCCTTTGGGGATTCTGGACGGTGTCCCCTGCACCATAAAGGACTTGGTCCTGACCAAGGACATGCCTACCCGCAAAGGGTCGAGGTCAACGCCTCATTCAGGTCCTTGGGAAGTTGATGCGCCTGTCGTTGAGGCCCTGCGCAAGGCAGGAGGGGTTATACTCGGCAAGACGACCACTTCTGAGTTCGGCTGGAAGGGTGTGGCGGACAGCCCCCTGACAGGTATAACACGCAATCCATGGAACCCCTCTCTCACCCCCGGTGGCTCTAGCGGAGGCGCTGCAGTGGCCGCGGCACTTGGGCTTGGAGTGCTGCATATAGGCAGTGATGCCGGGGGGTCTGTACGCATACCTGGTGCGTTCACAGGTGTGTTCGGGATGAAACCGACTTTCGGTTATGTGCCGCAATGGCCTGCCAGTGCCATGGGGACGCTGTCTCACTTGGGGCCAATTACTCGTAAGGTCGAAGATGCAGCGCTCATGATGGACATCATTGGGCAGGGCGATATCCGGGATTTCCATTCCCTGGAGCCGCGTGAGAGGTCTTGGGCATCCTACGATGAAAATGCCCCGGATATCGCGGAACTGAGTATCGCCTACAGCCCAACGCTTGGATATGCGCACCCCTCTAGGCAAGTTCTCAAAAGGGTCGAAGACTGCGTACGCCTCTTTCAGGAACTTGGTGCCAAGGTTGAGCAGCTTGACCCCGGATTCCCAGATCCCACCGATTGTATTCGGACGCTTTGGTATGCAGGGGCCGCTGGGGCAGTTGATAAATTACCGGAAGACAAACGGGAATTTCTGGATCCTGGATTGATCAAAATAGCCAATAAGGGCACGCGCATATCTGCCCGCGACTACATTGAAGCAACAAATCACCGGATCTCGTTATATGAAAAGATGACGGAGTTTCATCGCAAATGGGATGTGCTCATTACCCCCACTCTGCCCTTTACCGGACTGGAAGTTGGCAAGAACGTCCCGGACAATTGGGAATCGGATGATTGGCTTACCTGGGCGAATTATTGCCACCCCTTCAACCTGACCCAGCAACCGGCCATCTCGGTTCCCTGTGGATATGATGAGTCAGGTCTGCCGGTTGGTGTGCAGATCGTGGCACAGCGTTTTAATGATCGTATTGCGCTCAAGGTGGCCCAGATCATCGAGCATGCATTTCCCGCGAGTTATCCTGACATCGAATTTGTTCTAAGTAGGAAATGATGTCATCCGGCAGTTGGTCCGTTAGGCCAAAGCCGAGGGTCTGCCATTGCGGCAATCCTATCTCAAGGTAGCCAAGTGCGCCCCCTGATGGCCGGGCGCTATGTCCATGCTAAACAGTTCAAGCATTGCAATCGGGAACGGCGTTTCCTGCGCAGCCGACTGGCTTGTCTAATCCGCGACATCAACGAAAGCTGGAGAATCGGCCGGAACTTCAGGCGGCTTTCGCACCATCACTTTCCAAGGCTATTCGTATCCGTCACAAGAAACAGCAGCAGCGCCGGCCTAAACTCTATTCCTGATGGGCGCCCGAGGTGGTCTGCATAGGACTCTTCGACGAGCACAGGAGCGAAAGCTCACAAGCCCTATGAGTTTGGCTGAAAGCTCTCCATCGCCACCCTCACCCCTTTCCCACAACGACCAGGTCGGGGATGGCTAGTTCGTGCTGTATGCTGCGGCCTTCACTGGTCTGCCTTATGACGGGCATGCTCAGCGGCATGTGGTGGTGGAAACCGAGGCGCTTACAGTCTGACGCGAAATCATTTCAATGGATTGACAGCGAAAGACAAGCCACGTCATAGTAATTGAAGAACAATAATAATTATTGCTATTCAATAATGAGGCTTTGATGGGAGTCGAGGTTAAGCGCACTGGCTCGCTTTTGCTTTTAACGCTGAACCGTGAAGAACGGCTGAATGCGTTGGACACGGATATGCGAACGGCCATCGTGGAGGCACTCAATGCTGCTTCCGAGGATGATGAGGTCAGGGCAGTCGTTCTGACTGGCAAGGGCGCGCGCGCGTTCTGTGCCGGGCAGGACCTGAATGAAAGCCGCCAGCTCTCTCCCGATGGTGGCGACGCCTGGATGGACACCTGGCAACGCTTCTTTGCCGCTGTCAGTCAATGCCGCAAGCCCATCGTTGCGGCGGTCAACGGCACGGCCGCGGGCGCAGGACTGCAGCTTGCCCTGATGGCGGACCTGCGCGTGGCCGTGCCAACGGCCCGGTTTTTGATGGCGGAGATCAATGTGGGCCTGCCCGCGATTGCCGGAAGCTATCTGTTGCAGACCCATCTTGGCCAGGCCCGGATGCGCGAACTGGTGCTCACCGGCCGCGTCTTTACTGCAGAAGAAGCCAGTGAATGGGGGCTCGTGCAGGAGACCAGGCCACCTGATCAATTGATGGAGCGCGCTGAGGCCATGGCCCTCCATCTCGCTGAAAAACCTCCGGTCGCGATGCGACTGACACTTGAAATGCTGAGAGGAATGATGCGCCGCGGCCTGTCCGAGGCCGAAACGGCTGCCGTCTCTTATCAATCGGAAGCCATCGCCACCGGGGAACCGCAGGCCCAGATGGCGCGTTTCTTCGAAGCGCGGCGATAAAGCGAAGACGACACACTAAACCCCTAGGAGGCAAAGAATGTATGAGTTCCTGAAGGTGAGTACAGACGGAAAGGTGGGGACCATAACCTTGAACCGTCCGGATGTGCTGAACGCCTGGCATTCACCGATGCGCCGGGAGCTGGCGGCGGCCCTCGAGGCGATGAATGCGGATGAAGAGGTTCGCGCCGTGATCATGACCGGGGCTGGAGATCGGGCCTTCTCCGCCGGACAGGACCTGAACGAGACCAAGTCGTTCGATACCGAGCGTGCGCGCGAGTGGGTCGAGGAGTGGCGTGCCCTCTACAGCGCCATACGCGGCATGACGAAGCCGTTGATTGCCGCTCTGAACGGCGTGGCCGCAGGTTCTGCATTCCAGGTGGCCCTGCAGTGCGACATCCGTGTCGGCCATGCGGGCAGCAAGATGGGGCAGCCCGAGATCAATTCGGGAATCGCCAGCACATTGGGACCCTGGCTGATGAAGGAGATGCTGGGGCTGTCGCGCACCATAGAACTCACATTGACGGGACGCATGATGGACGGGGAGGAGTGCCATCATATCGGCCTCATACATCACCTCGTCGCCGCCGACCAGGTTCATGCCAAGGCGATGGAAGTGGCTGGCGAACTGGCTGAGAAGCCCCCGGTCGCAATGGCACTGAACAAGCGTCGCTTTGCGGAGATGACCCAGCCCGGATTCGAGGATGCCCTTGCAGCCGGCAGCCGGAACCAGAAGGAGGCGTATGCCAGTGGCGAGCCGCAGCGTATGATGGAGCAATTCTTCGCCGAGCGCGAAAAGCGCAAGCAGAACGCCTGATAGGAGGCATCGCGCCGTGGATCTGCTTGAATACCAAGGAAAGAAGCTCTTCGCTCGATACGGAATTCCGATTCCGAAGGGGGCTCTCTGGCCTGAGGTTCCGGAGTGTGCCGGCCCGTTCGTGCTGAAGGCGCAGGTCGCCACAGGCAAGCGCGGCAAGCGCGGAGGGATCCGTTTCGCCGATGATCGAGGGGCAGCCGGACAGACAGTCCAGGAGATGGAATCCCTGTCTTTCGAGGGCGAGACGGCTGCCGCAGTCTATGTGGAGCAGTGCCTCGATATAGACCGCGAAATCTACCTCGCTCTTGCAATCGATCGCGATCGCCGCTGTCCGGTTCTGCTCGCGTCTGCCGAAGGTGGCATCGATATCGAGGAGGCCCCTGCAGACTCCTTGCTGCGCCTGCCGATAGATTCCTTTCTTGGCCTTCGCGGCTTTCATATTGCCGCCGTTGCACGCTGGCTGGGTGTCGAGGGTCAGACGGGTGAGCAGCTGGCAGAGGTGGTCAAGGCGCTCTATTCGCTGATGCTTTCAGAGGACGCGGAACTGGTGGAGATCAATCCGCTTGTGGTGTCCGCTGACGGAAACGTCGTGGCTGCAGATGCCAAAGTCAGCCTGGACGACAATGCCGCCTTTCGCCGCCTTCCCGTGGAAGGGGCGAGTGAGTCCTCGGCCTCTCGACCCTCGTCGTTTGAACAGGCAGTGGCGGAAGCCGGCGCAGTGGGGATCGAGATCGATCCAGATGGGGATATCATTGCCGTCGTCAGTGGTGCAGGGCTGATGATGGCAACGCTGGATATCCTCTGCGAAGCCAAACTCCACGTCAGGGCGGTGGTTGACCTGGGCGGCTCTGTTCTTGCCGGTGGCGAGGTGCTGGGGAAAGTCTTCCAGGCCGTCGTCGCTGCGGGGCCACGAGCAACCTTCCTGAATGCCTATATGCACACCGCCCTGTGCGACGAACTGGCGAGAATGATGATCGAGGCGCAGGATATTGCTCCTCTCGAAGGGCGTGTTCTCGTGCGGCTCAAGGGCAGGAACAGTGATGTCGGGAGGTCCCTTCTGTCGGATCAGGGATTCGATGTCTTTGAGGACCTGGGCCCTGCCATCGAGACGCTGACACAAGCCAGGGAGCTTGTCTGATGGCGATTCTCATTGACGGAAACAGCCGGATCCTCATCCAGGGCATCACGGGTCATACCGGACGCAACCTGGCCCAGAAGATGCGCTCCGAAGAGAGCCCGCTTGTGGGTGGTGTCTCACCCAAACGAGCCGGTGAAGTGGTCAGTGAAGTCCCTGTGTTCGCCTCCTGCTACGAGGCTGTGGCGGCAACCGGGGCGAACTGCAGTTTCGTGTCCGTTCCAGCGCCCCTGGCGTGCGAGGCGGCGCTTGAAGCCATCGATGCAGGGATATCCACCCTGGTTGTCTATACCGAGGGGGTCCCGATCATGGATGCGATCCGCATATCGGCATATGCGCGAAGCCGCGGCGTGCGGGTTCTGGGACCAAACGCGGCGGGCTGTATCAGCCCGGGCCTTGCGAACCTGTCGGACCTGAATGCAGCGCTGCTGCGACGCGGGCCGATCGGGATTGTCTCGAAGAGCGGTACGCTGACCTATGAAGTCATTGAGACACTGAATGCCCATGGATTGGGACAGAGTACCGTTGCCTGTCTCGGAGGTGATCCCGTGGTCGGCATGAGCCATGGCGAGGTGCTGGAACTGTTCGAGGATGATCCCGATACAGAGGCTGTCGTTCTAATTGGCGAGATCGGCGGGCGCAGTGAACTCGATGCCGCCGATTTGGTGGTCCGGATGCGCAAGCCTGTTGTTGCTTATATTGCCGGGCTGCATGCGCCGCCCGGCAAGCGCATGGGCCATGCGGGGGCCATGCTTGGGTCACCCGAGGAGAATGTACCTGGAAAACGCGCCGCGTTGGAGACTGCGGGTGCAAGCGTAGTCAATGATGTAATGGGAATCGGTGAGGTCTTGCGGCGCGTCATGGCCCCAGCAGGGGCAGGCTGAACATCGATTCCACAAGTATAACAAAGGATTGGGAGTACAATCATGTCTAGGACAAAACATCACAAGAAATTTTCGCTGACACGGCGGGAAATGCTTCTCACGACAGGGGCCGGTGTGGCTGTCGGTTCCATGGGGCTGCCCTTCAGTGCACTGGCTCAGGATCGTCTGACGGTTGCCGATCCTGGCGGGCCGTTTGAGGCCGCGTTCGGTGAAGCCTTCTATCGTCCTTTCGAAGAGGCAACGGGCCATACGGTTGCGAATACGGCTCGTGAACACCAACCGACAAGCCAAGTACAATCCATTGTGGAAACAGGTTCCTACAGTTGGGACGTGGTGACAGTTACGCAAGCTGATCAGGTCCTGTTGGGCGGTCGCGACCTGCTTGAGGAACTGGATTGGTCCGGAGAACACATGGACAACATCATGTCCGATGCCCGGACCGATGTCTGGATGGGCACGGATGTCTACGCCACGATTCTGGCCTATCGCAGTGACGCCTTTACGGATAAGGCTCCTGAATCCTGGGCCGATTTCTGGGATGTGGAGAATTTCCCTGGGCGGCGGGCCCTGCGCCGCAGCCCCATCGATACGCTTGAGATCGCACTGATGGCGGACGGCGTTGCCATGGAGGATTTGTATCCTCTTGATATCGACCGGGCATTGGCAAAGCTGGATGAAATCCGTGAGCATGTCGATGTGTGGTGGACCGGTGGTGCGCAGACCAGTCAACTCCTGCAGAGCGGAGAAGTTGATATGCTGCCGACCTGGAATGGTCGTGCTCAGACCGTGATCGACGATGGTGGCCCAGTGGCGATACAGTGGAATCAGGGGCTTTATTCCATCGAAGGTTGGGCTATCCCGAAAGGGAACCCCAAGGCAGATCTGGGCCGTGAGTTCATCAAGTTCTGCGCTGATCCGGAACGGCAGGCGGCCTTTACCGACAAGCTCGCCTATGGGCCGACCAACCCGAAAGCCTATGATTTCATATCAGAGGAACGTGCGCAGTTCCTTCCCACAGCGCCTGACAACCTGGAGCGCATGACACTGGCCAACCAGGGTTGGTGGGGCGAGCATAAGGAAGAAGCGGAGAGCCGTTTCAACGAATGGCTCCTTTCGTGACGCCCAGCATTTCATAGTTTCCGGGACGATGCCGGCAAGTCTCCGGCATCGTCCCTGCGTTGCGATTGTTTTTCAGGCTGTCCCAGCTTCGCTGCGGCCCTACCCGCGACGGGGATGTATAAATGACCACCTCACAGGTGCAGAAGAAACTTCAAGTTCGACAACTTCGTAAAACATTCGGTGACCTTGTTGCCTTGGAAGGGGCCGATCTGGACCTCGCGGACGGTGAGTTTCTCACTCTCCTGGGGCCTTCCGGTTCCGGCAAGACGACCTTGCTCCTGGCAATTGCCGGCTTGAACGAGCCTGACAGCGGCGAGATTCAGATCGATGGGGAAGTGGCGACCTTCCTGCCGCCTTTCAAGCGGGACATCGGGATGGTTTTCCAGAACTATGCCCTGTTCCCGCATATGACGATCTTCGACAACATCGGCTTTGCATTGAAAATGCGTAAGTGGCCGAAAGACCAAATCAGGGAAGCAGTGGAGCGCGTGCTGGAGATTGTTCAGCTCCCTCACGTGGCAACGCGATATCCGCGTCAGCTGTCGGGCGGGCAGCAACAGCGCATCGCACTCGCACGTGCCATGGTTTACGAACCCTCTGTCATCCTGATGGACGAGCCTCTTGGTGCGCTCGACAAAAAGCTTCGCGAGCAACTGCAGCTCGAAATCAAGCGCCTGCACAAGGAGCTCAACATCGCAGTGCTCTACGTCACACATGACCAGGAAGAAGCCCTGGTCATGTCCGATCGTATCTGTTTGATGCGTGATGGGCGCATTGAGCAGCTTGGCACGCCTTCGGAGCTGTATTTTCGACCTCGCTCTGTGTTTGCAGCCGATTTCCTTGGAGAGGCCAACTTGCTGAGCGGTCGCGTGGCCGGACAGGACAACGGGATCGTTTTGGTCGATCTTGTAGACGGAACCCGAGTACGCGGGGTGAGTGACCATGCTCTTACCATCGGTCAGGACGTGCGCATGATGGTCCGGCCGGAAACGATAGGGGTGCTCGCCCAGGGAGAAAACGCGGAGAATGTGCTGGAAGCCCGCTTCAGTGAAGAAGTCATGAGTGGCAGTACGACGCAAAGCTTCTTCACCATAGGATCCGAGCAGCAACTCTTTACCAAGTCCTTGACCCAGACAGGAGCGTCTGTGGCGAACGGTGACTCCCTGCGTCTGGGATGGGCGTCAGAGCGTGCCGTCGTTCTTCCGGACGAATGAGCAGGAATGGGAAGATGATGGGGTCAATAGTCTCAAAAAGTTCCCGTGGGCGGTTGCCGTGGCCGCTTTTGCCCGCCCTGCTCTTTCTTGCATCTGCTTTTGTCTACCCTGTCGTTCTGCTGCTCAGCCAGAGCGTCAGCGGAGAGCAGGGAGGATTTACGCTAGACCACTACCTTAAGCTGCGGGAATCCTTTGTCGTTGGGCAGGTCCTGGCAACAACCTTCAAGATTGCCGGCTGGACGGCGGTATTCTCGGTGCTGGCTGCCTATCCAGTTGCGTTCCTGCTTTCCACGGTGGGCAAGGACCGGCGCAATTTCCTCATCATCTGGGTGCTGATGCCGTTCTGGACCAGTTTTCTAGTCCGGACCTTCGCGTGGATCGTGCTGCTTGGCCGCAATGGTGCCATCAACCAGTTCGCCGCGGCTCTCGGCCTGCCGGAAATGCCGAGTATGCTCTATAATTTTACTGGCGTAATGATCGGCATGGTGCATGCACTGATGCCCTTGTGCGTTCTGACCATGCTGTCCGTCATGGAGGGCATCGACCAGAATCTGACACGCGCGGCCAGCACACTCGGGGCACGCCCCTCCCAGGCCTTTCTGCGTATCTACTTACCGCTGTCCATTCCGGGGATGGCAGCTGGCGGATTGCTGGTCTTCATCACCGCGCTTGGTTTCTTCATCACGCCTGCATTGCTGGGTGGTGAAAGAGAGACCGTGATCGTCCAGTTGATCATCTTCCAGATCAAGGACTTGCTGAACTGGGGGTTTGCAGGTGCAATCGCCGTTATGCTGCTCGTCGTGGCTCTGGTCGTGTTCTTCTTCTATGATCGCCTCGTGGGGCTTTCCACCTTGTCGGGCGGAGCCATGCGCGCGGATGACAGGCCTTGGCGCAATCCGATCGGGTGGGGCGGGCGCAAGCTTGGCGCCTTGATAATCGAGGTCCTGGCCTTTGTTTGCGAGAGCATAGGCCGTGGCCTGGAGATGCTGCGGCCAACCCGTCCAGACCGGCCGAGGGCGCCGTCTGGGCGGCGGGTTCTGTGGGTTGCTGCTGGCCTGATCCTCTTTTTCCTGGCCGGGCCGGCTTTCTTCATCATACCGGTCAGCTTTACCGAAGGGAACTTCCTGGGCTGGCCGCCCGAGGGTTTCTCGCTGAAATGGTATGATTCCGTATTCCAGGATCCCCTCTGGATCGAGGCAGCCGCGCGGTCACTGATTGTCGCTCTGCTCGCCGGAACCATGGGGCTGCTGCTCGGAGTGCCTGCAGCATTCCACATCGTCAGGCGCTCGCGCTACAAGACGGCACTGATCGGCTTCCTGGTCTCACCCATCATCATGCCGAATATCATCATTGCGGTGTCGCTGTTTTATCTGTTTGCAGGCATAGGCCTTGTCGGTACGACCATCGGGCTGGCCATTGGTCATACCGTGCTGGCCGTCCCCTATGTCGTCGTGACGGTCGTTGCCATTCTCAAGCAGTATGATGAACGTCTCGACCAGGCTGCCTATACCCTTGGGGCCAACAAGGCGAAGACGTTCCGGTATGTCACTTTTCCTCTGCTCAAGTCAGGTTTGATCGCAGCCTTCATGTTCGCCTTCGTCATCTCCTTTGATGAATTGACGATCGCCCTGTTCCTCGCCGGCGGACAGATGACTACACTGCCCAGGCAGATGTGGGACAATGCCCTTCTGCAGGTCTCTCCCACGCTCGCTGCCGTGGCTGCGTTGGTCCTACTGTTCATGACCGCAATCATTCTCATCTCCGAGTACATGCGTCGCCGGGGAGAGAGGACGTGAGCGACCAGGCTTCGACTTATACGGACCCGTTGGCTCTGCGGCTTCCCGTTCATGGCGAAGAGGCCCCGAAAACCTATTGGCATGCGACAGCGGGAACGGCCCCGTACGACGATGGTGTGCTCACGCAGGATCTGACCTGCGAAGTTGCCGTTATCGGGGGCGGATATACCGGCCTGTCCTCTGCCTATCAGCTGGCGCGATTGGGAATCGGACCTGTTGCGGTCCTGGAGGCCAATCGCCCTGGCTGGGGCTGCAGTGGGCGCAACGGCAGTTTTGCCCGCCCTGCCATAGGGCGTATTCCCTATGAAGAGTGGGACCGTCGTTGGGGCAGCGACACGGCGGATGCAATGTTCTCAGAAGCCCTGGCGGCCTTGCAATCCGTCCGCGAAATCATATCCGAGGCTGCTATTGATTGCGAAGCCATGCCGGAGGGCTGGCTGAAAGTTGCTCACAGGCCAGAAAAGGTTTCTGCTCTACAGGCGGAAAGAGCGCTGCTCCAAGAACGCTTTGGTCTCGATGTCGATTATCTGGACGGTGAGCGCCTGGCGGCGGAGCATGTTCGTGGTGGAGAGGCTTATGCAGCTTTGCGGTGGCCGGTTTCCTTTGCCATGCATCCTGTAAAATTGGCCTATGGGCTCGTGAACGCGGCGCGCGAGGCGGGCGCCAGTGTCCATAGCGGAACACCCGTTATCGGGCTGTCCAAGGAGGGGGCGTATCACCGCCTGACCACCCCGGCTGGTGAAGTGCGGGCGCGCCGTGTGATCATCGCGACAAACGGCTATTCCGTTGAGAAGCTGTTCACTCCGCTGCGCAATCGACTCTTGCCCGTTCTGTCAAACGTCGTCGTAACGCAACCCCTGACAGCCGAGGAAAAGGCCGAAGGGAATTTTCACACCACGGACTGCATCAGTGATACCCGCAAGATGCTGTATTACTATCGGCGTCTCCCCGATGATCGGATCATGCTTGGAGGGAAGGGGCCGGTGCGCCCCGGCCCCGCCGCCATGGCGCGTCACAGAGACGCTCTGCTGGCTGCAATTAGCAGGAAATTCCCCTTCATGAAGAACCCTTGCGCCGACTACTTCTGGGGTGGCTGGGTGGCTCTTACCTTTGATTCTATTCCGCATGTCTCCACTGCCGAAGACGACAGAACGTTACACTACGCCATGGGATATATAGGCAGTGGTGTCTCCTGCAGTATTCATGCCGGACGCCGGCTGGCGGAGCATATTTCTGGAGGGCGGCAAGAGCTTCCCGTACCAATGTCGAGAGGTCTTCCGAAATATCCTTTTGCTGCATTTCGCCGTGTCGGACAGGCCATCGCAATGTCCTGGTTCGCGCGCAAGGACGAGAGGGGACTTTGATGGAGAGCAAACCTCCGGAGCGACGGATTGCCGTAGTGGGCGCCGGGATTGTTGGCGTTTCCTGTGCATGGCAACTCCAGAAGCGAGGGTTCCAGGTCACTCTGATTGATCGGCTGCAGCCAGGCGACGCCTGTTCCTTTGGCAATGCCGGAGTAATTGCGACGAGTTCCTGCATTCCTCTAGTCATGCCTGGAACCTGGCGGAACGTTCCGAAATGGCTCCTGGACCCGGATGGGCCCCTGGCGATCGATCTTCGCGATGTGCCGCGCTTGGCCAGCTGGTTTCTCCAGGCCCAGCGCATGGCGACCTCTGACGGCGTTCATGCTGCTGCCAAGGCGTTGCACCGACTTCATGCGCCGGCACTCACCGATCATCTGGATCAGGCGACGGAGGCAGGATGTGATCACCTGCTTCGCCGCTGCGAGTATCTGCATGTCTATAGGACGACTGCTGCATATCGAGCGGATCGGTCTGGTTGGCAGTTGCGCCGGGATCTTGGCATTCCGATGCGTGAAGTGGGCGCGCAGGAATTGCAGGAGCTGGAGCCGGCATTATCGGAAGGTTATGCGTGTGGTGTGCTGCTGGATGGACATGGAGCGGCACTGGACCCTGGCGGTTTGGTCAAGGCGCTTGCGAGTGACTTTATGAGCCGGCAGGGACGATACATTCAGGCAGAAGTAGGCAATATCAGACCAGGTGATCCGCGTGGCGTGAGCGTGATGGCCGGGGGAGAGGAATTACAGTTTGATACGCTGGTTCTGGCAGCGGGTGCTTGGTCCGCACAGCTGGCAAAGGTAATCGGACACGATTTTCCCCTGGTCGCGGAGCGAGGCTATCATGTCATGTTTCGCGAACCGGGCGTCAGCTTGAATCGTCCTGTGATGTTCGCCGAGTCAAAGTTCGTGGCAAATAGCATGAATGCCGGATTACGAGTTGCGGGTACGGCTGAGTTTGCCGGAATAAAGCGCCCGGCCAAGGCGAAGCGAATTGAAATGCTGAAGCGTTTGGCATCCGAGTGCCTTTCAGGTTTGAATCCCGGCCAACAGACCTCCTGGATGGGACCCAGACCAAGTTTGCCGGACACCCTACCGGTAATCGGCCGTTCGCATCTGCACCCGGATGTTCTCCTGGCTTTCGGGCATGGTCATACAGGCCTGACGGCAAGTGCTACGACCGGGCGGATCATTGCGGCTTTGGCAGCAGATGAAAGCCCAGAGATCGACATAAGCGCTTTTCGGCCAGAGAGGTTCCCTGCAAAATCATCAGGCCCAACACCTGGAAAATTTCGGACTGGCCAGAAAGCCTCAGAGACAGTCGGATGACGGCACCTCTCTATCTCACAGATGAGGATGTAAAGGCGACAGCTCTGTCGATCGGTGAATTGGCTGATGCCCTTGTCCCGGCTTTTCGAAAGCGTTCTGAGGGGGTGGTTATGATGCCAGCCAAGACCGGGATGTACCCCACAGGGTCGGATGCGTATTTCCATTCCATGCCTGCGTTTGTGCCTGGTGTTGCGGCAGGCGTGAAGTGGGTTGCTGGGTCTCCTTCCAACAGCAGTCGCGGCCTGGCGCATATTCATGCGCACCTAATACTCTCTGATGATGAGACAGGGGAAACGAAAGCCGTTATTGAAGCGGGGTACCTGACCGGCCTGCGAACGGCTGCCCTGTCCCTGCTGGCCGCCCGCTCCCTGGCAAATCCCGAAGCGAAGCGTTTGGGGTTTATCGGCAGCGGATTTCAGGCTCAAACCCATTTGCAGGCTTTTGCCGAAGAGTTTTCCCTACACCAGGTTGCCATCTACGGTCCGCGCCCGCAGAGCGTCAGAGCCTTCGAAAACTATGTTGCGGATCATTTCGGCCTGGAAACGGTTTCCTGCTCACATGCGGAAGAAGTGCTGGCGTTGAGTGATATAGTCGTAACCACTGTTCCGGCCCATCGTGACCTGGAAGGGTTCCTTGATGCGGGCGCCCTTCCAGAGGGTGCTTTCGTATCCATGGTGGATCTGGGTCGTTCGTGGAAGGCGACCACGGTAGGGGAATTCGACCGCTGCATGACGGACGATCTGGAACAGAGTAAGGCACTCGCTCATAACAATGCAGCGTTTTCTGGGATGTCCTTCTCAGGCGACCTTTCGGGCTTGCTGGTAGGGAAAGTCGAAGGACGCCGGAATGCTTCGGAGCGTATCGCCTTCCTGTTTCCTGGCGTTGCCTTGGCGGATATCGTTGCCGGAAACATGATCCTGGATCGAGTCCAGGCAATGCCACTACGTTAGATCTTTCGGCCACCCAAGGCTTTCGTAATCGCCCATGCTGTTTCGATTACAACGGGAGCCAAATCCCGTTCGGCTTCCTCGATGGACCACCGTGGGTGGGGGACTGCGATATTAATGGCAGCGACGACGTCCCCTGCATGATTGCGAATTGCAGCGGCGATCGATATGTCGCCCAGGAAAGATTCCTGATTGCTCAGTGCGTACCCAAAATGACGAACTTCCTCGAGCTTCCTTTCGATTTCGGCAAGCTCGGTTATGGTGAATTTGGTTCGGGCTTGGCGATTTGACCTTTCAAGTATATCAGACGCTTGATCAGGCCGAATTCCCGCCAAAATGGCTCTCCCAGGAGCCGTGCAATATACAGGCAAGCGTTGCCCAAGAAGAATATCCACACTGATCAAATGGCGACTGGGAAGCCGTGAAACATAGATAACCTCCTTGTCGTCAAGCTCGGTCAGGTTGACGGTTTCGTCCGTTCGCTTGCTGGCTTCCAGGAGGTAAGGAAACGCCTTTTCGACAAGGTAATCGTTGCGAAGATAGGTGAAACCAAAGTCCAGAACCTTGGGGGATAGAGTGTAGCGTTTGGTGAACTTGTCCTGCCGCAGATATCCAAGCGCTTTCAGTGTGTAGATGAACCTCTGTGTGGCACTTCGTCCAAGGCCTGTAGATTCGGTGATTTCAGTCAAGCTTTGCGGTTGTCTGTGTTCCTGAAATACCTGAAGGATGCGTAACGCCTTTTCTGCGCTTCCTACAAATAAACGGGGGTCTATATTATTATTATCTTGGTCTCTATCGGGCATTTTACTGTTATTTATACATAAACATGAAGTATATTATTGGAATGCTATCCCGTCGCGCTTATTGCGAGGATAGAGATCATCGTATAGGCTGGAACAACTCACACTACAAAATATTGTAGCATTGCATAGTTGTACCTTAAATCCCTGATACGGCAACACTGAACGTGTGACCAGAGAAGTCTTGGCCGTTGAGCGATCTGCTGTGAGAAAACGGCCTGGAAAGGTCCTTCACCTAGCCTGTGCTTCTCTATGGGAGCTTATCTGAAAGCCTTGAAGACTTTTTGAAGTAATTGAGACTCATGAGTTAGCCGGGGCTATTAAACTCTATCAACGAGGGCATACCAAGCCGCTAGCGCACTGACAGCAGGTTTCCGTAGAAAATAGAACGGTATGGTTCGCACTGGGGTGATCGGAAAATTCAGGTCCTCATTCGCTGTACCGCTGGCCTTGTCGGCCAGGACCCGCCCCATGGCAGTGGCCATTGCTACGCCGCGACCGTTGAAGCCCAATCCCGCGATCAAGCCCGGCTCGATCTCGTGCAGATGCGGGAAGTGATCCTTGGTCATGGCGACGAAGCCGCCCCACTGGTGTTCCCATTCCGGCTCGCCTAGCTGTGGGTACAAATGGCAGGCTCGATTTCTCAGGCGCGCCATTTGAGCCTTGATGCCGCCATCGCCATAGGCTCCACGACCCCCGATCAGGAAGCGTCCGTCTTGGTCCAGACGGTAATAGACCAGCAGCTTGCGAGTGTCGGAAGCCACTTGGCCATAGGGCAGTATAGAGCGGCGCACATTTTCGGAGAGCGGAGCGGTTGCTACCTGCACGGAGCAGGCCGGCACCACGCTGCGCCTTAGGCGTCCGGTCAGTGCCGGCGTATAGGCATTGGTGGCCAGTACTACCTTGCCGCTGCGCACCGAACCCAAGGACGTTCGAATCAGGAAGCCGTCGCTTTGGCGATCCAGAGAGATGACGCGACTTTGCCCAAAAAGACGCACCCCTTGACTGATGGCGGCACGGGCCAGTCCCAGCGTGTAGTTTAAGGGATGGACCCCGCCACCGCGCCGGTCAATCAGTCCTCCATGATAAGCTTCACTGCCCAGCAGTTCATAGACCAGCTGTTTGCTGAGCGGTTCGATATCGGCCCCGCGTCTTTGCCACTGTTCCGCCCGTTCCTGGCAGGCCTTGATGGCGTCTGAATTGTGGGCGGACTGAATCCAACCCTCGCGCACCGCGCCGCATTCGATACCGTACTTCTCGATCAGATCGAACACCAGATCAGGCGCCCTCCCGGCAAGCTGCACCATGCGCCCACCCATTTCGCGCCCGAAAAGCGCCTCGATAGTATCGGGATCCTCTTTCAGGCCGGGGATGACTTGGCCGCCGTTGCGTCCCGAGGCCCCCCAGCCCGGGTGCTCGGCTTCCAGGACTGTTACGGAGACGCCTTTCTCGGCCAAATGGATTGCCGTGGATAGTCCGGTGAACCCCCCGCCTACTACCGTCACGTCACATTGCAGATCTTCACTGAGCGGCGGTGTGTCGGGGGTTGGATTCGATGTTGCTGTCCATGTAGAATTGGCGAGGACGGGGCGTTCGCTATCTATGGTCATTTGAAAGAGTTCCTGAAGGTACAGCTATTCTGCGCCGGTTTAGGGGCAGCTGGTATTGGTTCTGAAGGTATTTAGTAAATAGCCGGGGCCACTATCCACGCGACACGACAATCCCTGTCGCCTGCGCACCAGAATCGATGAAGCTTTACAGCCTCGAAAGCAAAGCTGTCGCCTGTCTCAAGAGTGTAGGATCTCCCATTCACTTCCAGGCCTAAAGTGCCTTCCAGCACTGTTCCGCATTTGGCACCCTCAGAATTGTTGTATGCTTTTTCTCCTGAACTGCCACCCGGACGAAGTGTGATGAACATCATCTGAATAGCTGGGCAGCTATCAGGTGTCAGAAGCTCCTTGACCATTCCTTTGCCGTTCAGATCGAGAATCCTACGATTTTCACTGCGTACGACAACGGGGTCCTCTTCATCTGCATCCCTGCCTCCACTATCGAACAGCCATCCCATCGGCATATCCAGCGCGCTGCAGATGAGGCGCAAGGAGCGAAGCGAGGGCGATGAGATGTCACGTTCAATTTGACTCAGTTGGCCTATTGAGATGCCGCTGCGGTCTGCAATCTCTTGTAGCGACAATCCACGCACTTTACGCCGAAGGCGCAGTTTGCGACCGATGCTACCGCTAGGCATTTCGTTTGATGTCCTGCTTCGCGCAACGCTCACGAAAGACCCCTTCTTCTTGCAATCATGTTTTCTTCATTCATAATGAAAAAAACATGACAATAGTTCAATATTTATGTTGGAGATAAAAACGAAAATTCAATTATAGACTGCAGAAAGGCTTCGGTATAGGCACGCCATGTGTGCCTATTGATGCGCACCAACTCGACAGGAGGCTGTACGGGCCTTCTGTTATCGAGCATGCAAGGCCGCTTTTTTTGAGGCGAGTTCCAAGCGATCGCTGCCCGCTTTTGCTGCATCCACTTTCCGTTCGCCCGGATATATGGGGCCTTATCCGTTCAATCTTTCTTTAGGCAGAGCGACTTTATGCAAGGCATACAAAGTGTGCCAGATTTTGATGGTCAATCATCATGAAATAAGCCCTACATTGCACACCAACCAAGTTCCATGCACCAACCGGTAAGGAGTGAAAATGTCTCTTTATTGGCTCCATGTATCTCTCTAATCTGATGAGAGTCCCATGGTTGACCTATAATCAATAAAGATCAAGAACAGGAGATGAAGACATTGAGCGAACGGAAACCTTTTGAGAAAACAAAGTGGGAACTGGTGCCGGGTGCCACGGCCTTGGTGGTCATAGATCCGCAAAATGATTTTCTCGATCCTGATGGTTGGTATGCGCAAAGCGGGGTCGATATTTCTCATATGCGCCGCACGATAGAACCAACCAAGAACTTGGTTGAAGAGGCGCGTTTACGTGACGTTCCGATAGTATGGACTCGACATGGTTTTCATGACGAGCGGGATGCCGGTGTGTTTCTGCGCCTGCGGCCTTTTCTAAAAGAAGGCGGATTGCGAATTAATTCTTGGGGGTACGAAATACATGACGAGGTTGGTGCCCGACCTGACGATTGGTATGTGGAAAAAAATCGCCTCAGTGCTTTCTACAATACAAACTTGGAACTCATTCTCCGCTCGCTATCTGCTGAAACTGTACTCTTTGCCGGTGTTCTGACCAACCAATGTGTTGCTGCAACTTCCAAAGATGCCAACTTCCGTGACTTCAAGCCTATAGTGGTTGAGGAGGCGACGGGAACCACACTGCCTCATCTTCACGATCCGGCGATCGAAATGATATCTGTAGGATGGGGTGAGGTGCGCGGTCTTGAGGCCGCCCTTTCCGAACTGCAGGCGTTGTAATTGTCATTTCTCATTGCGCCCTCTTGAGATCTTTCTGGGATTGTTCCCAAATATGAAGGGACCTGACCAGAAGGAGAGCAGGTTCAACAAAGGGTAGTTTCGTGGTGTTGTGCGTGAGCGTGAATCCGTACTGAAGGTCTCTGAACTTTTGCCACAAGCACGGCACGCCGGCGGCGGCATGTGGCTTACTAGTTTCTGCCCGCTGGTTGGCGGCGTAAGGAGAGAAACGCGCCCGCTAGAATCAGTAAGGCACTGCTTAGCAGGGCGGGATGCAACGGTTCATCCAGTACAAGATGACTGAGGAAGACGCCGAAAACCGGTGAAAGTAGAAGAAACTGACCGGCTGCAGTTGCCGAAGTCCGCGTCAGGGCGCGCGCCCAGCACCAAAAGCCAAGGCTTGTGGGGACCAACCAGTTGTAGACGACAATCGTGACGTATTCCGGAGAAAAGGTGATTGGTTCATCGCTTTCAAGGACAAGCGCGATGATGGTCATGCTCAGTGCGGCTGAGCAGAGTTGCCAAAAGACCTGCTGCCAGAAATTGCTCCGCCATTGCCGTAAGCGGTAGAGCACGGAACCAAGGGCCCAGCCGAGCGTGGCTGTAAGTGCAACGGCAGAGCCGATCAGGGTGCCGCCGCCCGTCCATTCCATGCTCACTATATCCGTCAACAGACACAAGCCGCTCAACCCAAGGGTGGCGCCGATAACCATGCGCCAGGAGATTCCTTCACGAAGCACCGGTAGGCTGATGATCATAGCCCAGATCGGCATGGAATATGCGATCAGAACGGTGCGACTGGCTTCGATCCAGAGCATGGCCACAGTGGTTAAGCCGGTCATGACCGTGACCTGAAGCAGGCCGATAATGGCCATGAATCCCGCCTCTCCACGTACCGGGATCAAATCGCGTCCACGCCCGGCCAGACAAAGGCCAATGCCAATGACCATAACAGCCCCTGAATAGCGCAGTGCATTAAAGGTAAGAGGGCCGCTGTCCTCGAGAGCGACCTTGACCCAAGTGTAATTGCCACCCCACGCGAAGACGAGAACGCTCAATAGAGCGACCGTCAAAGGCCATCCGCGCCAATAGCTGCTCATGATCTGATGTTTGCCGCCGCCTGGGGAAGGTGGTGCTGTGTTCTAGTCGATCCTAGTCGGGCTGTGGAGGCGGGCGAGACTGGCATGTTCATGCGATGTTTCCGCAGTTTGGCATAACGTAATAATCTTGCTTAGTTCATGCGATACTAAAAAAATAATAGAAAATCTTCAATACGGGTGATACTTTTCGTAACTTCTCACAGAATTGTACGGGAGCAGTAGGGTCTATGCGCGTTGGTGTAGAAGTCGGGGGAACCTTTACCGACCTGGTCGCAATCGGAAAGGACGGAGTTCGTGTTACCAAGGTGCCGAGTGTACCAAAGCGACCGGATGAGGGGGCCTTCAATGCCCTGGTGGCCAGTGAGCTCGATATCTCGGCCATTGAAGACTTGGCTCATGGCTCTACCGTAGCAACCAACGCTGTTCTGGAGCGCAAAGGTTTTCCAACAGCCTTCGTCACCACCCAGGGGTTCAGGGACATTCTGGCGCTGCAGCGCCATAATCGGAACTCCATCTACGACTTGGAATATCAGAAGCCAGCTCCGGTTGTTGCTCGGCTAGACAGTTTCGAGGTGGATGAGCGGGTTCTCTCTAGTGGAGAGATCGAGCGGCAACTTGACGAAGAGGCGGTCCTGCGCGAGCTGGTGCCTCGTCTGAAAGACGGGAATTACGAGGCCGTCGCGGTCTGTTTGCTGAATTCCTATGTAAATCCGTCGCATGAAGAAAAACTGCGCGAGCTTATCAAGCAGCAGCTACCGGACCTGCACGTGACCCTTTCCTCCGAAGTCACGCGTGAGTTCCGCGAGTTCGAACGGGCATCGACCGCTGCAATCTCGGCTTATGTGCAGCCCGTGATTGACCGCTACATCGGGCGTTTCGAGGATCGTCTCCAGGAACACGGGTTTCAGGGACGTTTCAGTGTCATGCAGTCCAATGGCGGACGACTTCCGGCTGAGGCCATGCGGCAGAGCGCTGTCACGGCACTGTTATCCGGGCCTGCCGCCGGGGTGATGGGAGCAACGCGCCAGGCGGGTCGCTCAGGATACAAGAACTTGATTACCCTGGATATCGGGGGGACATCGACAGATGTCTGTGTCGTGACCGAGGGCAAGCCGGAGTTGACCAGTGAATTCCATATCGATGGTCTGCCCATCCGCATCCCGGTCATTGATATCAATACTGTGGGAGCTGGTGGCGGCAGTATCGTCTGGATCGATGAGGGGGGTATGCTGCGTGTTGGTCCCCATTCGGCGGGCGCCGACCCTGGGCCGGCCTGTTACGGGCGTGGGGGGCAGCAGCCCACGATTACCGACGCACATCTGATACGACAGACCATGCGGCCGGAAGCCTTTCTCGGTGGGCGCATGAATATCGACGTCGAAGCTGCGCGCAGGGTCTTCGAACCCATTGCACAGCATTTCAACATGTCCCTGGAGGAGGCGGCTGACAGCGCGATCCAGCTTGCCAATGCCAATATCGTGCGCGCAATTCAGCTCATCTCGACGGAACGCGGCAAGGATCCTCGCGACTACGTGATGGTGCCCTACGGGGGCGCGGGACCGCTGCATGCGGCTCAGGTGGCAAAGGATCTGGGAATTGAAACAATCGTGGTGCCACCAAATGCTGGTGTCATGTCCGCCTATGGCCTGATTGCCTCCAATTTCGTCCAGTTCGAGAGTCTGACTCGGCGTGCGGTGGTTGACCAGAATGCCGGCGATCTCGTGCGCGAGACCTTCAAGTTCATGAAAGAGCGCGCGCTTGAACGTTTCGAGGGCATGGGGCTGAACAGCAACCTGCGTCTCGATTTCATTGCAGACATGAGGTTTGTCGGACAGGCTTTCGAAGTTCCAGTATCCTTGACGGAAGAGCAGATTGTAAATCTGGATACCGCAGAGATACGCCGTTTGTTCGGCAAGGCGCACCAGAAGATTTATTTCTTTGGCGAAGGTTCCGAGAAGCCCATAGAGTTTGTTTCCTTCCGACTGGGAACCACCGCGGAGCTGGATGATCTGCCCGTTCTCTCGGAAACCCCGGATTACCGTGTGGACGAAGGAGATATTGAACTTTTCGATCAGCGAAAGATGCACAAGGGCAAGCTGTTGAGCCGCAGCTCCCTGACGCCGGAGCGAACCCTCAAGGGTCCGCTCCTGCTCGAGGATCCAACCTCCACGCTCTTTGTCCCCGAGGGATGGGATGCTCGAAGCGATGACCAGCACAATCTCGTGCTTGAGAGGAGCGAGTAATGCCTGAAGGTAAGAGTGAAATCACCACGGAAACTGCACTGAATCCTGTTGATTACGCGGTCATCAGCCAGGGCCTGATTGCTGCGGCCCGCGAGATGGGGGCCAAGCTGATCCGCTCGGCCTATTCCACCATCGTGCGTGAGGCAGCGGATGCGTCCGCAGCTTTGCTGGATCGCGAAGGGAATGTCGTGGCCCAGGCGGAGTTGATCCCCATGCAGCTGGGTCCGATGGCGGACACCTTCCGGGCCTGCGCCGAACTCTATCCTGTGGATGAGCTGCAGGAGGGGGATTTCTATATCAACAACGATCCCTTTTCCGGTGGGCAGCACCTCCAGGATGTTTTCATATATTCTCCCATTTTCGTTGGGGGAGAAATCATAGGCTTTGCGGGAACGGTGGCGCACCATCTTGACCTGGGGGGCGGGAACCCAGGCTTGACCACCGAGGCGGCCGATGTTCATGCCGAAGGTTTTCTATTCCCGCCTTCCAAGTACAATCTCTACCGCGACTGGAGAGGCGGGCCGCTTGAACGACTTGTTTCGGCCAACATTCGTGTTCCGGCGCAGACGATCGGGGATTTCAATGCCCAATTTGCTGCCAATGCCATCGGGGGTGAACGGGTGGCACAGCTCTGCGAGAAATACGGCCTGAAAACCATACAGTCGGTAATGAACCAGTTGATGGACTACTCCGAGCGGCGCTTCCGTGCCGCGCTGTCGGAACTGCCGGAGGGAACCTATTACGGAGAGGATGCCATCGACGATGACGGCATCACGGAAGAACCGCTGGTGGTCAAGGCGGCTCTGACAATCGAGAAGGGAGAGATCACCGTCGACTTCGAGGGTACCTGTGCGCAGGTGACGCGCAATCTCAACTGCCCCTACACTTCCACCATCTCCGCAACCCTCTCGGCCATCAAGTCCGTTCTGACCAGCCCGGATATCCCATTCAATGAGGGCGTCAAGCGGCCGATCACGATTTCCGCTCCCAAGGGTTCGCTGTTGAATCCGAACTATCCGGCTCCGGTGCGTGCGCGTATGGAGGCGGGCTATCGCTGTTTCAACGCCGTCATGAAGGCGCTGGCGCAGATCGTGCCCGACAGGGTCATCTCAGGGGGCAACGATACGACCACGGTGACTGCCATCTCCCATCTTGGGGACGAGGGCTACCGCGTTTATCTGGAGGTCTTCGGTGGAGGCTATGGTGCATCGGCCCACAAGGATGGCTGCGATGCCGTGGACGCTCCCCTGTCAAACTGTGCGAACACGCCCATCGAAGCCACGGACATGGATTTCTCGCATTTCCGGATCATCGGTTACGGGCTGCTTCCGGATTCCTGCGGTCATGGCAAGTATCGCGGGGGCCTGGGCTTCTATCGCAGTTATGAGATCCTGAAGGATGGCGTGAATTTCGCAATCTATGCTGATCGGTTCCGCCTGTCGCCCTATGGCCTCTTCGGGGGCTCGGATGGCCAGGTCGCCCGCTGCGAAATCAAGCGGGGCGACGAGGTTATCCAGGTGAAGAGCAAGGACGGCATGGATCTGAAGAAGGGAGATATCCTGACTCTCTACACAGCTGGCGGAGCCGGCTATGGCAAGGCGGACGAACGCGATCCCGAGGCAATTCGCCATGATGTCAAGCACGGCTATCTGTCGCGTGAGATGGTGGAGAAGGCCTACGGAGTGGCAGTCTGACCCCTCGACAGTTTGTTGCCAGGGGCAGGACAGTGAATCCTGTCTCATAAAAGAAAAGCGTGATGAAAACACAGCAAGATGGAAGACACAGCGTAGGAATTGATATAGGGGGCACCTTCACCGATGTTGTCTGCGTCGGAGATGGCCAAACGCACATCTTCAAGCTACCCTCTACACGGCGGAATCCCAGCCTGGCCGTTGAAGCGGCCATACGGCAGCTGGCCGAGCAGCATGGCGTGGCTTCTGAGGGAATTGCACGTTTCGTGCATGGCACCACTGTGGCGACGAATGCAGTCCTAGAGCGTAAGGGCGCGAGGATCGGCCTTATCGCCACAGAGGGGTTCAGTGATGTTCTCGAGATCGGTCGGCAAATGCGCCGCCAAATGTATGACCTCAAGATACAGCCACAGACTCCTGGCTGGCTTGCTCCGGGCGTACGTCGAGTGGAAGTCAGCGAACGCGTGGCCGCGGACGGCAGCATCGTTGTCCCCATGGATGAGAAAAGCCTGCAAGCTGCAGTCCAGAAGTTGTTGGAACAGGAGGTTGAGGCCATAGCGGTCAGCTTGCTGTTCTCTTTCGCCAACCCCTCGCATGAACGTGCGGTGGCAGATTACATACACGAGGTGGCGCCTCAGTTACCGGTGTCTCTGTCCTCGGAGGTTGACCCGGCATTCCGGGAGTACGAGCGCACAGCCGTCACGGCCTTCGACGGTTACGTGAAACCGGTTGTCGATCGTTATCTCGAGAACATGGAGACTTCCCTACTTCAGGCGAAGATCCCGGCGCCTCTGCAGATCATGCAATCGCGCGGCGGATTGGCAGCTTCCCAGGTGGCGCGCCAGCGACCGGTGCGATTATTCCTTTCAGGACCGGCGGCTGGCGTAATCGGGGGGTCGGCCACAGCGCGTGCCGCCGGGTTCGAAGATGCCATCACCATCGATGTGGGAGGTACATCAAGCGATATTGCCCTGATCAAGAGCGGTGAAGCGCTGGTGCGCTCGGAAACCACCATCTCCGGCTATGCCGTACGTGTCCCCATGGTGGATATTGAGACATTGGGAGCTGGAGGGGGGTCCCTTGTCTGGCTGGATGCGGCAAAGGGATTGCGTGTCGGGCCTGAATCTGCCGGCTCGGAGCCAGGACCGGCCTGCTACGACCGGGGCGGCGAACGGCCAACCGTCACCGACGCGTCTGTGGTTCTGGGATATCTTGATCCGGCCTACTTTGCAGGGGGCACACTCACTCTAAAGTCCGAACTTGCTGAAAAGGCCATCCGCGAGCATGTGGCCGAGCCCATGGGATTGAGCGTAAGTGCGGCGGCTCTGGGCATCCACCGGATCGCCAACGCTCAGATGGCCGAAGGTATTCGCCTGGTATCGCTCAATCGCGGGCATGATCCACGAGAATTTGCGTTGGTTCCCCTGGGGGGTGCCGGCAGTCTGCATGCCGTTCCCTTGGCCGAGGAATTGGGACTGAACCGCGTCCTGGTGCCGCGCTATCCCGGTGTACTCTCGGCTGCCGGATTGTTGGCGGCGCCGGTTGAGCATGAAGTTTCAAGCGCATTCAACAAGCCACTCCAGGAAGCCGGACATGAGGAAGTAAGAGATTTTCTCTCCGAGCTCGACCGCAAGACGGCCGAACTCATGGCGGCGGAGAGTCTGGAGGGGCTGCAGACGGAACGACGGCACTTGGCTGACGTTTGCTATCTCGGGCAGAGCTATACCCTTGAGGTTCCGCTGGATATCGAGAACACCGAGCCCTTTGAGCGGCTCTACAGAGACTTCGAGGACATGCATCATCGCATCTATGGCCATGCCACGGGGGCCGGAGCGAAGTTGGTCAATCTGCGAAGCATCCATCGTGCCCACCTGCCCAGTACGGACCTGGCTCTGGAGGCGGTAGAAGGTGTGGCACTGAAGGGGCAGCGCAGTGTCTGGTTCCAGGGAAGTGACATACCGCAGGACGCCGCTGTCTATGACAGATCTCTCTTGAAGCAGGACGACGGCCCCTTGCGGGGGCCGGCCGTGATAGAACAGAGCGATACGACGGTTCTCGTGCCGCCGGGATGGCGCGGGCAATTGGTCGAGGGTGAAGCCCTCTTGCTGGAACAGGAGGCAACTGCGTGATGACTGTTGCTGGAGAAGAAACATTCGATCCTATCACTCTTGAAGTTGTCCGCAACAAGCTGGACGGCATTGCCGAGGAGATGGAGGTTACGCTGTTCAAGAGTTCCTGTTCCCCTCTGGTCAAGGAAGGCTTGGATGCGTCTGCCTCCCTCTTCACTCTGAATGGAACGACCCTGGCGCAAGCCTGCGCGGTGCCGATTCATCTGGGAACCTTGATCCCTGCCGTTGCGGAAATTCTCAGGACCTTTTCAGTAGAGGACATGGAAGAGGGGGACGTCTATCTGCTGAACGATCCCTATCATGGTGGTACGCATCTTCCCGATATTGCCGTGGCCATGCCCGTCTTTTCCGAAGGACGGCCGATTGCCCTCGCTGCAACCATGACCCACCATCAGGATGTCGGCGGAATGAGCGCGGGCTCGGTTCCGACGAATGCCACTGAGATCTACCAGGAGGGCCTGCGCCTACCGCCTGTGCGCTGGGCCAGGGCCGGGACATTCGATCGGACTCTGACGGACCTGCTGCGTCTGAATGTTCGCATTCCGGAGACCTTTATGGGGGATCTCAATGCCCAGATCGCAGCTTGCAAGGTCGGGGCGCTGCGCCTTGATGAACTGGCGCGCAAGCATGGGAACAACGCGCTTCTGACCATCTTCGGTCTTCTGATCGATCGTGCCGAACTGATGACCCGCGAGGCTATCCGGAAGATACCGGAAGGGACGTACCGGTTTGTCGACTGGCTGGATAATGACGGGATCGATATGGACAGCCGGGTGCGCATTGAAGTGGCTGCGGAGATTCGCGACGGCGAGATTCATTTCGATCTGACCGGTACCAGTGCCCAGGTCCGAGGGCCTATCAACTGTGTGCCTTCGGGCAGCTTGGCGGCCGCCTGTTTTGCGGTCAAGGCTGTAACGGATCCCCTCATACCCAATAATGGCGGCTGTTTTCGTCCGCTGCGTCTGACCCTGCCCGAGGGCAGTCTCGTCAATCCTCGTTCGCCTGCACCCGTGAATGCACGGACAGCGACCATCAAGCGGATTACTGGCTGTATGCTTTCCGCCCTGGCCCAGGCACTTCCCGACCGGATACCGGCTCCTCCCGCCGGGCAACTGCTGGTGATGGCCTTTGGTGGACGTCGGGCTTCAGGCGAGGCTTTCGTGACCGGGGAACTCATAGCCGGTGGCAGTGGAGCCGGCGAGGGAGTTGATGGCGTTGATGTCGTGGAAACCGATGCGACCAATTGTATGAATGTTCCGGCGGAATCCATGGAGATGGAAGCGCCAATTCGTGTTCACCAGTTGAGGCTTCGCCGTGATTCCGGAGGTGCCGGTGAAAACAGGGGTGGCTTGGGTCTGATCAAGGAAATCGAGATTCTGGATGCTGTGGATGGAGCTGTTAGCTTCTCTCACCGCGGCGAACGGCATTTCGTTCCGGCCCAGGGACTGGCAGGCGGAGGAGAGGGGCAATGTGCACGCTCTGAGATTCTACGCCTGGATGGGAGTCGTGAAACCATTTCCTCCAAGACCGTCACGCAACTCTACCCGGGTGATAGGGTTCTGGTGGAAACGGCTGGCGGTGGGGGGTGGGGAAACCCGCACACGCGTGACCGGCAAAAACTTAACGACGATATAGCCAACGGCAAGATCGACCTGAAAGCAGCCAACGAACTCTATGGTCGTGAACAGGCATAGTACCAAGGATATGGTTAGGGGACGATGACAGGGAACGAAAATTCAATTAGCCGATCCTGGCCCGAAAAAGTAATACGAATGCTTTCCAATGGGCTAACATTACTGGCCGGGATAGCGCTGCTTCTGATGATGGGGCAGATGGTACTTGATGTGTTCCTGACCTATTTCTTTCGGAAACCGATCCAAGGCAATCTTGAAGTGGTTTCCATTTATCACATGGTGGCTGTCGTTTTCTTGCCCTTGGCGATGGTGGAACTACGGCACGAGCATATTCACGTGGACTTGGTGGTTCGCTGGCTGCCACAGGTGGTACAGCGCGTGATCTATATTCTTGGTAGCCTGATCTCCGCAACCTTCTTTGCGATACTCGCTTATCAGACTTGGCTCGATGCCTTAAAATCCTATCGCATGGATGAGATCGTTATGGGGGCCGTCTACGTCACCATCTGGCCGGCAAAGTTCATCCTGCCCTTCAGTTTCCTGCTCATAATGTTGACAGTCCTTCTTCATGCCTGGAAGGCCTTGATCCATCCAGACTTTGATCCCAGTCCGGCATCTCCGGAAACGGAGGATACCAGCACTACACAGAGCGGAGTCTGAGGGTCAATCATGGATAATATTACGATCGGTTTCATCGGACTTGGTGCCGGGCTCTTCCTCATCGCGCTGCGTGTGCAGATCGGTGTTGCCGTGGGTCTTGTCTCGTTCATCGGGATAGCGGTGATTGCGAATATGCGTGCAGCCTGGGGCATGCTCACAGCCACACCCTTTCATTTCGTGGGTGACTGGAACCTGACAGCGATTCCCATGTTCCTTCTGATGGGGTATGTGGCCTCATCTTCGGGTCTGACCCAAGGTTTGTTTCGTGCCATGAGGATATTCATGTCGCGTCTTCCCGGAGGATTGGCTGTCGCCAGTGTGGGCGCCTGCGCGCTGATGTCCGCAGCTTCGGGGTCCAGTGTCGCGACATCGTCTTCCATGGCCCGAATAGCTACTCCGGAGATGCTGAAGTACGGCTATAATCCGGGTTTGGCAACGGGTGTGGTGGCAACAGCAGGAACCTTGGGATCGTTGATACCGCCCAGTATCCTGCTTGTACTTTATGGTTACTACGCCGAGGTTTCCATTGCGCAGCTCTTCATGGCCGGTGTTGTTCCGGGGCTGCTATCAGCTGCCATGATGGCCCTCATGATTGTGACCCGCGCAAGTATTACACCTTCCTTGGCTCCTAGGGTGGAAGAGAGTTTTTCCAGGGAAGAAAAGCTTGAAGCGCTCAAGGACATCTGGCCGCTTCCGGTTCTGGTACTCGGTGTCTTGGTCGGAATTTTCATTGGTCTGTTCACACCAACCGAAGCTGGCGCAATCGGTGCTTTCCTGGCCATTGTACTCGCAGTCGTGCGACGTGCTCTCAATTGGAGAGTTTTCAAGAATGCTATCGTCAGCACGCTTTCAAGTACTGCCAGTATCTTCATGGTTGTGATCGGAACTGTTCTGCTGGGCCGTTTCATGGCTATGAGCGGACTGCCGACTTTCATCGCGAGCGAATTGCTTGTGTTTGGCGGAGATCAATTGACCATAATTCTGATGGTAACAGCCCTGTACCTGCTACTAGGAATGTTTCTTGATTCCATAGGGATTTTGCTGCTCACACTGCCAATCATTTTGCCGATAGCCCGTGCCGCCGGGATAGATTTTATCTGGTTCGGGATAATCCTGGTGAAACTGCTTGAGATCGGCTTGGTCACACCTCCGGTTGGCCTGAACGTATATGTCATGAAGGCTTCACTGGGCAGCCTTGTGAGGCTGCAGGATATCTTCAGGGGCGTTTCCTGGTTCGTCGTGATCGAACTGGTAACGCTTTCATTGCTCGTAGCAATACCGGCCCTGTCCCTATGGTTGCCGGGAATTCTCAGTTAACGACGTCAGGGAGAGGATGATGCCAGTAAACCCGAACGAAATCGTGGTCTCGGCGATCCAGATCACGGCTGTGGATGGGGAGAAGGAGGCCACGGTCGGAAAGATTCTGGACCTTCTCGATACTGCAGGACAACGGGGAACGCAGCTTTGTGTATTGCCTGAACTCTGGACGGGATTGGGGTTCTCGGATGAGTCTGTCTATCGCTCGATCGCTGAGCCCATTCCGGGGCCTGTGACGCATCGCTTGGCTGAAAAAGCCAAGAAGTACGGGATGTATATAGCAGGATCAATGTATGAAGAAGCTGGTAGTGACTATTACAATACGACCCCTTTGATCACCCCCGAGGGTAGAATTGCGGGGAAATACCGCAAAACACATTTGTTTGATGCTCCCAATAGGACGGATATCCCTCCAGGCATCATGGAATCCAAGAAGGTAAAGGCCGGAGACAACCTTGATGTCTACGAGACCGAAGTGGGAAAGGTTGGTCTTTCTGTCTGTTCGGACCTGCGCTTTCCCGAAATTTATAGGGAGATGGCACTCAAAGGCTCTGAAATCCTGGTTTGTGCTTCAGCCTTTCTCAGTCCTCGATACGATCATTGGGAATTCTTCCTGCGGGCACGTGCAACGGAGAATCAGTGTTACGTCGTTGCCTCAGGACAGTACGGAACAGAGCCCAAATCCGGGCTTAGTTTTGTCGGCCGTAGCATGATCGTAGATCCCTGGGGCACTGTGGTGGCGACTGCGTCTGATCGTGAAGAGTGCGTGACTGCACATATTGACAGAGCATTTATTAAAGAAGTTAAGCAACGCTACCCGCTTATGGAGCAGCGTCTACCGGAATTATATCCAACTCTGAGAGGCGTGTAATACACAGCCCTTCTCTATTAAAGGGTCAACGCTTGCACATGAAAAAAGCCTCCCGCGGAGACCGCGGGAGGCTTTCTTTCGCCTGAGTGCAGCTTCTTATTGCATGCCGTAGCTGCTTTCGTCCACCTCAGCATAAAGATTGTCGTGAAGAATTTCTTTCAGCTTTTCGCCGTCAGTACGATCCACGCCTTTAAGCAGTTCGTCCCACTTGGCCAGAGTCTCCTCGAAACGCTTGATTAGGCCTTCTGGATCTTCCAGCCCGAACTGCTCCGTACCTTGCTCTATGGCAGTCTCGGGAGCCACGTTGTTGGCGAAATCGTTGACCGAAGCTAGCATTTCTTCGTTCGGCTCATGAATCGTCACTCCATGATCCGGTGCCTCCTCAAGTGCTTCCATGGAGGCGCTCTCGTAGGCGATAAGTGCGTCCACCAGCGATGACGAGATAGTGTCGAGCATAATGCGACGTTGGTTATCGTTCAGGCCTTGCCAGAAGTCGGCATTAAATGCCCATTCCCAACCAGCAAAATAGGATCCGAGCGGAACCAGATTCACGTACTCGGCAACGTCCCAAAGCGAACGGCTTTTCAAGTCATTCGCTGCATTTGCTGCGCAATCGAGTTGCCCACGCTCGAGACCCGTGAACATTTCCGAGGAAGGCACATTCACAGGGGTGGCTCCGACGCTTCGTGCCCAGTCTGCATGAATTGGGCCCGGCATGCGGATTTTCAGGCCTTCCAAGTCTTCCAGGTTGGCGACTTCCGTAGAACATATGAGGTGATACTGCGGTGTGGCGTAGCCGCCCGCAAAGATGATGCCCAACTCCTGGAATCGTGCCTGCATCTCAGGATCATTCATGTAGAAGTCTGTTACCGCAAAGCCTGCGGTCATAATATCGCGCAGTCCAAGGCCAAGAATGGAGAGAGTGTTGTCCTCAGGAAGATCGCTAGGGGTATATGTACCGGCATGGTAAGTCACCTGGGCGATACCATCCTGCAAACCACTCAGATGTGCGCTAGGGGGCAAGAGTGCAGAACCTGTGAAGAGGTTTGCCACCAGATCGCCATCGGAGGCTTCTTCCAGTTGCTCGACCCACTGAACGTAGCCTGCACCAGTTAGGGGGTGGGTATCCGGGAACCAGATACTGGCATTGAATTCGGTTTGGGCGCTTGCCGTTCCAGCCGCCAGTACGCCGGCGACAACTCCCAGTCCTGCCATCCATGTTCTTTTCATCGTTAGATTCTCCTGGTTGCTTTCACTGCATAATTCTCTTCTGAGTGAAAAAGTACCTTATATTATTCATTAAAGGATAAAAAATTTCAACCCGTATTGATAAATAGATAACGAAATTTCATCACCCTGTTTCCTGGCTTACTGTAGAGTATCGTGAGCTCGGGAGGGGTAAAGTGAGTTCATGATCTTTTGGGGATGTACGTACGGATCGAGTCCAAGAGACTCTCACGTTTCACTGGTTTCATCATCTGAGGTAACGTGGCCTCATGAGAATGCTCCAGGTGCTGCTGGTAACGGCTGCGTTCTCGACCTCGTACCTTCTACAACACCGGCCCCGTTTCCGGCGGGCCGTTGATCAGGTGGTCGGTGATGTAATCATAGGCGGCGTCCACGGAATCGGTGCGGTAGAAGAGGTCCAGGTCTTCCTTGTTGATGGTGCCGTGGCGCACCATGGTTTCCAGGTTGAAGACCTCGTCCCAGAACTCGCTGCCGAACAGCACGATGGGAATCTTCTTCTTCATCTTGTTGGTCTGCACCAGGGTCAGAAGCTCAAAGAGCTCATCGAGCGTTCCGAAGCCGCCGGGCATGGCGATGACCGCCTTGGCCAGATAGGTGAACCAGAACTTGCGCATGAAGAAGTAGTGGAACTCGAAGGCCAGTTCCTCGCTGACATATGTGTTCTCGAACTCCTCCCTGGGCAGGGAGATGGTCAGGCCGGCGGTGCGCGCGCCCACTTCGCGCGCCCCGCGATTGGCCGCCTCCATGATGCCTGGCCCACCGCCCGTGCAGATCACGTAACGCCCGGGGTCGTCCTCCAGCCCCATGGACCATTCGCTCAGCCGGCGCGCGAGTTCCCGCGCGGCCTCGTAATAGTGCGACATGACCTTCAGGTCTTCGGACTTATCACAGCTCTCGGACTGAGCTTCCTCTGCGCTGGGCACGCGGGCTGAGCCGAACATGACGATGGTGTCGCGCAGGCCCAGTCGTTCGAAGCGGGCCTGCGGTTCCGCGAACTCCGAGAGTATGCGCATAGAGCGTCCTTCGCGGCTGCGCAGGAAGTCGCTGTTCTCGTAAGCCTTGCGGATTTTCTTTTCACTTTCCATAAGGCGCGTTTACTCTTTGCACGGCCTGCTGGCAAGTGACCGGCTGTCGCAGTGCGCTGAAGGGCAGGAAGGGGATATTCCGATGCGAGGTCTGTGGGTCTGCCTGGTCCTGGGGCTGGGTATCACGCTGTCGCCCGTGCAGGGGGGCGCCGAGGCGGCGGATCAGGACAGCGCCCATGGCGCCCATACCGACTCTTCGGACAGCAGGCCGGTCCTCGAAAAGGATGCCCTGACCCCCTTCGTCGATCCGCTGCCCATCCCGCCGCGCGCCGAACCGGTGGGCAAGCATGAAGGGGCGCCGCTGTACGAGGTGACCCTGCGCCAGGTGGAGCAGAAGCTGCACCGAGATCTGCCGCCGACCCCGGTCTTTACCTATAACGGCGTCTGGCCGGGACCGACCTTCGATCTGCCGCACGGGGAAGAGGTCTATGTGAAGTGGCGCAATGCATTGCCAGAGCACTACCCGGAATGGCTGCCGGTCAACCTGAGCCATCATGTGCCGGACGACAGGATCCGGACGGTCACGCACCTGCACGGCGGCATCACGGAAAGCCGTTCGGATGGCTATCCCGTCTGGACCCAGGATCCCGGCGAGGAGGTGCTCTATCACTATCCCAACGGTGACGCCCAGGGCGACGGTGCCATGCTGTGGTATCACGACCATGCCATGGGCAATACGCGCCTGAACGTCTATGCCGGCCTGGCCGGCTTCTACCTGCTGCGCAATCCCGAGACCGAGGCGGAACTGAACCTGCCCTCGGGCGACTACGAGATCCCGCTGGTGCTGCAGGATCGCAACTTCAACGAGGACGGGACGCTGGTCTATCCCGGTGTCTGCCGCAACTTCGGGGTCGTGAACGGCGCCGTCTTCCCTTACCTGGAGGTCGAGCCTCGGCGCTATCGCTTCCGGGTGCTGAACGGCAGCAACTTCCGCATCAAGCGTCTGGCGCTGTCGAACGGTGCCAGCTTTTCCGTGATCGGCGGCGACGACGGCCTGCTGGCGCGTACGGTGGAGACGGATGAGTTGCTGCTGGCCCCGGCCGAGCGCGCGGACATCATTGTCGATTTCTCGGACATGGCTGGCGAGGAGGTCGTCCTGGAGAACACCACCTCCTGCTTCGGGCCACAGCGGGACGGCCAGCAGCGCATGGGGGACGTGGAGCTGCCCCACCTGATGCAGTTCCGGGTGGCCGAGCGCCGTGACACTCCGGATGAAAGCAGCATCCCGCAGCATCCCGTACCGGATGACGGGGAACTGGAGCGCATCCTGGCCGAAAAATCCGTGGAACGGGATATCACCCTGGACGAGCATGAAGACTTCCTGTTCCTGATCAATGACCGCCACTTCGATGAACCGGTGGAGATCCGGCCGCGCCTGGGCGAGTCCGAGGTCTGGAACATCGTCAACCTGACCGACGAGGCGCACCCCTTCCACATCCACCTGATCAGCTTCCGCATCATTGAGCGGGTGCCCTTCCGGCAGGGCGGTGTCGAGGCGTACATCCGGGACCGCGATGCCGGCCAGTTGAAGGACCTGGACAGCTACCTGGTCCCCGCACAGGCCGAGGCCCCAGCGCCGCAGGAAACGGGGCCCAAGGATGTGGCACTGGCGCCCTTCGGCTACGTCACGCGCCTGGCTGTGCGCTGGTACGGCTTCCCGGGGCGTTACGTGATTCATTGCCACCTGCTGGATCACGAGGACAACGACATGATGCGGCCCATCGAGGTGCTGCCGGCCGAAGACGCTGGACGGGCCGGGGCCGTGGATTGAGCTGCTGCGACCTTGAGTCGGCAGCGGAAGGGGCTTGCAGCTGGGAAAATATTTCGATATTTCTCGAAATATGGAAACAGAAAATGCCGTCGCCGCCCTTTCCGCACTGGCCCAGACACATCGCCTGGAGGTTTTCCGTCGGCTCATGACGGCTGGACCGGACGGACTGCCCGCCGGTGAAATGGCGGCGGAGCTGTCGATTGCCCCGAACACGCTGTCCAGTCATTTGAAGATCCTGGCTCAGAGCGGGCTGGTTCGCGCAAGTCGGAACGGGCGTTCGATCCTCTACTCCGTTAACTTCTCGGGCATGCAGGGGTTGATGAGCTTCCTGCTGCGCGACTGCTGCCAGGGACGGCCGGAGATCTGCGAACCGCTTCTGTCGACGGCCGGACAGGCCGCCTGCAGTCCGCCCCACCTGCCGCCGGAGAAGGAAGGCGGCCAACCAGAAAAGCAAAAGCCTCATGACTGAACCTCGCTACAACGTCCTCTTCCTTTGTACCGGGAATTCGGCACGCAGTGTCCTGGGCGAATGCCTCGTGAACCATCTAGGTGGTGGGCGCTTTCGCGGCTATAGCGCCGGTAGTCATCCCTCGGGCCGGATCTTCCAGCCGGTACTTGAGTTCCTGGAAAGCCAGGGCCTGGAGACCGGACAGCTGCGTTCCAAGAGCTGGGACGAGTTTGCAGCGCCGGATGCGCCGCTCATGGATTTCGTCTTTACGGTTTGCGATTCCGCGGCCAACGAGGTCTGCCCGGTCTGGCCGGGCCAGCCCATCACGGCCCACTGGGGCATGCCGGACCCCGTGGCCATGGCCGGGGATGAGCAGCGGGCCGTCCGGGCGGTGCAGGAGGTGGTCCGCATGCTGTCGAACCGGATCCGGCTGTTCACCAGCCTGCCGCTGGACAGCCTGGACCGCATGAGCCTGCAAGCCCGCCTGAAGGAGATAAGCCAGTATACGGACGAGCCTGCGCCTTCCTGAAGCCTGTTCAGTCTATTTTTGGAATGGAGAGTCCTGTTCACTTGCGCGGGCAAATCTATATGATGCCGCCCGCCTGACTGGTGCTCCCTTGAACCGGAGTGACGTCAGATACGAGATCATGACAGACGGGAAGGACCGATGAATCGACGCAAGTTCCTGAAATCCGCAGGCCTCGGTGCTGCGGCCAGCTCGACCCTCGCTACACCCGCCATCGCGCAGAGCCAGCCGCAGGTGCGCTGGCGCATGGCGTCCAGTTTTCCGCAGAGCCTTAAGATACTCTATCAAGGTGCGGAGCGGATGGCCCAGCGTGTTTCGGAGGCCACCGATGGCAACTTCGATATCCGGGTCTTTGCCGCGGGCGAACTGGTGCCCGCCTTCGAGGTGCTGGATGCCGTCAGCAACGACACCGTCGAGTGCGGCCATTCGGCCAGCTACTACTACGTTGGCAAGAACCTGGCCTTCGGCTTCGACTGTGCCGCGCCCTTTGGCCTGACGACGCGCCAGCAGAACGCCTGGATGTACGAGGGCGGCGGCATCGAGCTGGTGCGCGAGGTGCTGTTCGACGACTACAACATCATCAACCTGCCACTGGGCAACACCGGGGCCCAGATGGGCGGCTGGTTCCGCAATGAAGTCAATTCCGTGGAAGACCTCGAGGGACTTAAGATGCGCATCAGCGGTTTCGCCGGCGCGGTCCTGGAGAAGCTAGGCGTGGTGCCGCAGCAGATTCCCGGCGGGGATATCTATCCTGCCCTGGAGCGCGGGACCATCGACGCCTCGGAGCTGGTCGGCCCCTACGACGACGAGTCTGTCGGGCTCTACGAGGTTGCCGAATACTACTACTATCCGGGCTGGTGGGAAGCCGGCCCGCAGACGACCCTCTACATCAACAGGGATGCCTGGAACGAGCTGACGCCCGAATACCAGGCCATTCTTCAGGGCGCCGCGGCCGAGGCCAATGTGAAAATCACCGCGCGCTATGACGCAGAGAATCCGCCGGCCCTGCGCCGTCTCGTCTCAAAGGGCACACAGCTGCGCGGCTTCAACCGCGAGATCCTGATGGCCTGCTACAAGGCCACCGAGGAACTCTATGAAGAGCAGATGGAGACGAACGACAAGTTCCGTGCCATCTACGAGGAATGGCGCAAGTTCCGCGACGAGCAATACCTCTGGTTCCGCGTGGCCGAGAGCAGCTTCGACAACTTCGCCTTCACCGCCCAGGCGCGCCTGGAACAGGAAGAGGGCAACTGATCTGCCACGGTCCATGACCCTTTGCCTGCCAGGCCCCGCTTCGGCGGGGTCTTCGCGGCCTGCCAGGGGTGCATTTTTCCTATCCTGAACAGGCGCTTTGTGTATCATGCCCGCAAGGGTGGCCGGCGCTCAGCCGGAGCCGCCCAGTTCACAACAGGGAGGAGAATTCATGAATCGACGCAAGTTTCTAACCTCGGCCAGTGTCGGTGCAGGCGCCGCCGCGGCCACCAGCTTTGCCGCCCCGGCCATCGCGCAGAGCCAGCCACAGGTGCGCTGGCGCCTGGCCTCCAGCTTTCCGCAGGCCCTGGACACGATCTATGGCACGGCCGAAATGATGGCACAGCGTGTTTCGGATGCCACGAACGGCAACTTCGACATTCGTGTCTTCGCCGGTGGTGAGTTGGTGCCCCCCTTCGAGGTCCTGGATGCGACCAGCGAGGGCACGGTCGAGTGCGGCCACTCCGCCAGTTACTACTACGTTGGCAAGAACCTGGCCTTCGGCTTCGACTGTGCTGCGCCCTTTGGCCTGACGACGCGCCAACAGAATGCCTGGATGTACGAGGGCGGCGGCATCGAACTGGTGCGCGAGGTGCTGTTCGACGAGTACAACATCATCAACTTCCCCATGGGCAACACCGGGGCCCAGATGGGCGGCTGGTTCCGCAACGAGATCAACTCGGTCGAGGACATCGACGGCCTGAAGATGCGCATCAGCGGCTTCGCCGGCGCGGTCCTGGAGAAGCTTGGTCTGGTGCCGCAGCAGCTGCCGGGCGCGGATGTCTATCCAGCCCTGGAGCGCGGCACGATCGACGCCACCGAATGGGTTGGACCCTATGATGACGAGAAGCTGGGCTTCAACGAGGTTGCCGAATACTACTACTATCCGGGCTGGTGGGAAGCCGGTCCGCAGCTGACCCTCTACATCAACAAGGATGCCTGGAACGAGCTGACGCCCGAATACCAGAACATCGTCCAGGCCGCGGCAGCGGAAGCCAATATCCGCATGACGGCGCGCTATGACACCCTCAACCCAGTGGCCCTGCGCAGCCTGGTGTCCAAGGGCACACAGCTGCGCAGTTTCAACCGCGAGATCCTGATGGCCTGTTACAAGGCCACCCAGGAACTCTATGAGGAACAGGTGGAGACGAACGACAAGTTCCGCGCTATCTACGAGGAATGGCGCAAGTTCCGCGATGAGCAGTACCTCTGGTTCCGCGTCGCCGAGAACAGCTTCGACAACTTTGCCTTCACCGCCCAGGCGCGCCTGGAGCAGGAAGAGGAGGGCAATTGAGGCTGGGCTTGCCGTCCTTGGTAGGCCCTGGCCTTGATGATACTGGAAAGCCCCGCTTCGGCGGGGCTTTCTGTATCTCAGGTGTCAATGAGGGGCGATGGCTGTTTGCCCCGCTTCAAGACAACTCCTTGCGGAAAATCTCCATCAGGTCTGCCTTGTCTTCGAACCCGATACCAGGCAGGTCGGAGGGGCGGACCCGGCCGTTCTCAATAGGTGTGGAATCGGCGAACCCGCCAAAGGGCGCAAACACGCGCGGATAGGATTCGTTGCCGCCAAGCTTCAGTCCAGCAGCGATGTTCAGGGCGAACTGATGCCCGCCGTGCGGAATGCAGACGCGCGGTGAGATGCCGCGCAGGCGAAGCTCGTCGAGCATCCGCATATACTCGACGAGGCCATAGGAGAGAACCGGATCCATCTGCAGGATATCGCGATCCGGGCGGATTCCACCGTGGCGCAGAAGATTGCGGACGTCCTGATGGGAAAAGAGGTTTTCGCCTGTGGCCATCGGCTCTGCGTAGTTTTCAGCCAGAACGCGCTGAAGGTCGTAGTCGAGTGGATCGCCCGCTTCCTCATACCAACGCAGTCCGTAAGGAGACAGACCCTTCGCGTATGCCAGCCCGGCCTCAAGGTCGAAGCGGCCATTGGCATCCACTGCCAGGCGCTCCCCGCTGCCGACGACCTCCAGTGCAGCCTCGACCCGGCGCAAGTCCTTGTCCAGGGGCACGCCACCGATTTTCATTTTTGTCTCGGTATAGCCTGCGTCCAGGTAGCCGCGCATTTCAGCCTGCAATGTACTGAGATCAGAATCGGGATAGTAGTATCCGCCCGCGGCATAGACTGAGACGCTTTCATCGGGGGTGCCATCTCCGAAGCGTTCGGCGAGGAGTGTGGCGAGTGGCTTTTTCTCGACCTTTGCCACGATGTCCCAGATGGCCATATCGATTACGCCGACAGCGACGGATCGCTCCCCGTGTCCGCCGGGCTTTTCGTTGCGCATGAGCGTCTGCCAGATGCGGAAGGGGTCAAGATTGTGGCCCGTAGTGTCGAGCAGGCTGGCCGGATCCGCTTCCTTCAATCGCGGCAGGAAGCGGTGCTGCAAAAGACCGCTGGGGGCATAGCGGCCATTGGAATTGAAGCCATAGCCCACGACAGGCTTTCCGTCGATGAGCGTGTCGGTGGTGATGGCCAGGATGGAGACGTCCATGCCGGCAAAACTGATATAGGCGTTCTCAATGTCGGAGGCGATCGAGACTCGGCGCTCCTGAACGTCGGTGATCTTCATGACAGTTTGGTCCGGTGTTGGTTGTCTGCTCTCAGGATATATTGCGTCCTTGCGTTGACGTCATCAATCGAAGGTGATGGGTGGCGGCTCGTCGCCGCCGTCCAGGCCCATGTCCCCGGCCGGAATGTCGATCTCCACGTCGGCCGGATCCACGGCGGCAGCGTCCTCGATGCCGGTCACCAGTTCGGGAAAGGTGATGATCAGGCCGACCATGATCAGCTGCAGGGCCAGGAAGGGCAGGACACCCAGATAGATGCGCTCGGTGGGAATGTACTTCACCAGCCGGCCGGTGATGGCGTCGGTGTAGTCCTCCTTGGGTGCGACCGAACGCAGGTAGAATAGTGCGAATCCAAAGGGCGGCGTCAGGAACGAAGTCTGCAGGTTCACGGCCAGCAGGACGCCGAACCAGACCAGGTCGATGCCCAGGACTTCGGCCACGGGGGCGACCAGCGGCACGATGATGAAGGCCAGCTCGAAGAAGTCCAGGAAGAAGCCGAGCACGAAGATCAGCAGGTTGACCGCGATCAGGAAGCCGAGAGGCCCGCCGGGCAGGCTGGTCAACAGGTGCTCGACCCAGAGGTCACCGTCCACACCCCAGAAGGTCAGGCTAAAGACGCTGGCACCCACCAGGATGAAGATCACGAAGGAGGTCAGCTTGGCCGTGGCGTCCATGGCCTGCTTCAGGATGGGCAATGTCAGCCGGCGCTTGATGATGGCAAGTCCCAGGGCGCCGACGGCGCCCATGGCGCCGGCTTCCGTGGGTGTGGCCAGGCCCATCAGGATGGTTCCCAGCACCAGGAAAATGAGGGCCAGGGGCGGCACCAGCGAAATCAGGATGCGCTTGACCAGTTGGAGGCCGCGCAGGGTCCGGGCCTCAGGGGGCAGGGCCGGCACCGCATTGGGCCGGAAGACCGCGATGACCAGCACATAGAGGGTATAGAGCGTGATCAGGCCCAGGCTGGGCACCAGGGCCCCATGATACATGTCGCCTACCGAACGGCCCAACTGGTCGGACAGGACGATCAGCACCAGGCTGGGCGGGATGATCTGGGCCAGCGTGCCCGAGGCCAGGATCGTGCCGGTGGCGATCTTCTGGTCATAGCCATAGCGCTGCATGATCGGAAGGGAGATGAGTCCCATGGAGATCACCGAGGCCGCCGTGACGCCGGTGGTGGCAGCCAGGATGGCGCCCACGAAGACACCGGCAAAGGCAAGGCCGCCACGCAGGGGACCGAACAGCTGGCCGATGGTGTGCAGCAGGTCCTCGGCCATGCGGCTGCGTTCAAGAATCAGGCCCATGAAGGTGAAGAAGGGAATCGCGAGCAGGGTTTCGTTGCTCATGATCCCGTAGATCCGGTTGGGCAGGGCCTGCAGCAGGGCCGTGGTCAGCATGCCCAACTCGATGCCGATGAAGGCGAAGATCAGCCCGGTGATCGCCAGCGCGAAGGCCAGCGGATAACCGGACAGCAGGAAAACCACGAGTCCCGCGAACATGATCGGGGCCAGATAGCTTTGCAGCATTTCGATCATGATGGCGTTCCGGTCCCGTCAGTTGTCGCGGATGACGTCACTGTAGGACTGGCCGCTGCCCGGATAGGGAGCGTGTCCCGCCAGGAAGGCGATGCGCTTGATGACTTCGGAGAGGCCCTGAAGGCTCAGGAGGAAAAAGCCGACAGGCATCAGCAGCAGTACGGGCCAGCGGATCAGGCCGCCCGTGTTTCCGGACATCTCCATGCGTACGAAGGCGTTGTGGAACATGGGCCAGGACAGGACCATGATGAAAATCGCAACGGGCAGCAGGAAGAACAGTCCGCCAATGATGTCGATCCAGGCCTTGCGGTGCGGCGAGAAGCGCGCATAGAGCACGTCGATGCGTACATGCTCATTGCGCAGCAGGGTGTAGCCGGCCCCCAGCAGGAAGACGGCCGAGAAGAGATACCACTGAATCTCGAGCCAGGCGTTGGAGCTGAGGCTGAAAAGATAGCGCGAGATGGCGTTTCCGGCCGAAATCAGAACGACGATCAGGATCAACCAATAGACGCAGCGCCCGACGAAGCCGTTGAGGCTGTCGATCGCACGACTCAGGCCCATCAGGAATCCCATTTCTCCAGCGCCCTCCCGAAAAGAGCCGGTACGGTCGTTTCACGGATCCGCTGGTCCCCTGCCAGCGGTTGCCGCGCATATCCCGGCTCCGAATGCGGCGCGAAGCTACAGGAAGCCCATTTCCCGCGCAACCGCTTTGCCGGCCCTGCCCGGCTGCATTGCCGCTAGAGAGAAGAGTCCTGCAGTATCCCTGGCGCGCGTCGTGGGCAGCATCGGTTGATGTGCCGACCACCTTCTGTTGCGAAGGTGAAAGGAAAACTGTATAGAGATTCAATAAGTTAGGAAAGCTGAGGGGCCGTCACGACACGCCTTGCTCCTCCTGGACAAGAATCAGCCGCGAAGCGGTATCTGGGGGCTTCATGACACGCACGATCGCCGAGACCATCATCGACATGCTGGCTGAGGCCGGGGTGAAGCGCCTCTATGGCGTGACCGGTGACAGCCTGAACCTTCTGAACGACGCCCTGCGGCGCGATGGGCGCATCGACTGGATCCATGTCCGTCACGAGGAAGCCGGCGCCTATGCCGCCATGGCCGAAGGCATATTGGGCGGGCTGGGCTGTTGTGCCGGCAGTTCAGGGCCCGGTCATGTGCATCTGATCAACGGGCTCTACGATGCCCACCGCTGGGGCGCGCCGGTGGTGGCATTACCCTCGACGATCAGCCGTTCGGATTACGGCATGGAGTCCTTCCAGGAGACCGACCTCAGCATGTTCGATGGCTGCAGCTGGTACAACCAGCTGGCCCAGACGCCGGAGCAGGCGCCACGCATGCTGCAGCAGGCGATCCAGCACGCACTGACCCGCAAGGGGGTGGGTGTCTTCGGTTACGGCGGCGACCTGTTGCCCGAGAAGCTGCCGGACACGGCCATTGTCTCGCCGTCCTATCGGCCGCACACGGTCGTGCGTCCGGGCGATGGCGACCTGGATGCGCTGGCAGAACTGCTTTCGGGGGCCGAGCGTCCGATGATCTATGGCGGTGTCGGCTGCGAGGGGTCCCATGCCCTGGTGACGGCCCTGGCCGAACGGCTGCAGGCGCCGGTGGGCTGGACCCTGAAGGGCAAGATGGCCCTGGAGCATGACAACGCCCATGGCATCGGCATGACCGGTTTCATCGGCGGGAAGGCCTGTGCCGATGCCATCGCCCAGTGCGATGTGCTGCTGTTGCTGGGCACCGACTTTCCCTGGAAGGATTTCCTGCACACCAAGGCACGCGTGGCTCAGGTGCTCACCCACGGCGAACGCCTGGGGCGGCGCACCCATGTGGACATGGGCCTGGTCGGTTCTGTGCATGCGACGCTGGAGGCGCTCGTGCCGCGTGTTGCCTATCGCGGAGACGACAGCTTCCTGCAGGACCGGCGCAAGGTCTATAAGGAGGATCTGGAAAACCTGGCGCGCCACGAGCAGGAGGCCGGCACACGCAATGCCATTGGACCGGACTATCTTGCCGCCCGCATCGACGCTCATGCCGATGACGATGCGATCTTCACCACCGACACCGGCATGACCACTGTCTGGGCGGCCCGCCATCTGCGCAGCACCGGCCGGCGCAGCATGCTTGGCTCCTACTCCCACGGCTCCATGGCCAGCGCCATGCCTCAGGCGATCGGGGCGGCCCTGGCCGGCAACGGCCGGCAGACCGTGGCGCTCTGCGGCGATGGCGGACTGTCCATGCTGATGGGCGATTTGGCCACCATCGGCCAGTACCAGCTGCCGGTGAAAGCCGTCGTCTTCAACAACGGCACGCTTGGCATGGTCGAGATCGAGATGCAGTTGGCCGGTATCCCGAATTACCAGACGGAGCTCTATAATCCCGACTTCGCCAAGGTGGCCGAGGCCTGCGGCCTCAAGGGTGTCACCGTCGAGGATCCGGAGCAGGTGGACGCGGCGGTCAAGCAGGCCATGGCCCATGACGGACCCATCCTCCTGGACGTGAAGACCGACCGCAATGCCGTGGCCATGCCGCCGCACACCAGCCTGAAACAGCTGGAAAGCTATGCACTCAGCGAGGCGAAGATGGTCCTGGAGGGACGCGGTGCCGAGGTCCTGAAGCAGGTGCGTGCCAACCTGAAGTACCTGCGCGATCTCTAGGGGGCGCAGGATCGCGATGTAAACCAACAACAGCTGGGGCAGCGAAGATGCGTGATAGCGAAACCATTCTGGGTGCCTTCCGGGGACTGCCGGGAACCCGCCGGGCGATCGTGCCGGTCCTGGCCGCACTCCTGGCAATCGTCTTCCTGTTGGCGGGCTTCTGGGACGCCGCCTGGCTGTGGGGGCTGGTGCCCTGCCTGGCGGTCCTGGCCCTGGCCGTTCATGACGTGCGTCAGCGAAGTTATGCTGTCCTTCGCAACTATCCGGCGGCCGGCTGGGCGCGCTATTTCTTCCAGAGCCTGCGCCCCTACCTGCGCACCTATATCGTCGAGGGCAATCGCGAGGGGCGTCCCTTCAACCGCGAGCAGCGCACGCTGGTCTATCAGCGGGCCCGGAACGAGGCGGACAACCATCCCTTCGGCACGGAACTTGACGTCTATTCCAGTGAATACCGCTGGCTGACCCACTCGATGGCCCCGGTCGAGCCGGACACCGAGGACCCGCGCGTGGACATCGGCGGCTCCGAGTGCGCAAAGCCCTACAACGGCTCGATCCTCAACATCTCGGCCATGAGTTTCGGCGCTCTGTCAGCGCGGGCCATCGAGGCGCTCAACACCGGTGCGCACCTGGGCAACTTCGCCCATGACACGGGCGAGGGCGGCATCAGCCCCTATCACCGAAAGGGCGGCGGGGACCTGATCTGGGAGGTCGGCTCGGGCTACTTCGGCTGCCGCGACGACCAGGGGCGCTTCGATCCGAACCTGTTTCAGGAAGCGGCCAGCGCGGAGCAGGTGCGGATGGTCGAGATCAAGTTGAGCCAGGGCGCGAAACCCGGGCACGGCGGCGTGCTGCCGGGCCCCAAGGTGACGCAGGAAATTGCCGAGACACGCAAGGTACAGGTAGGCGTGGACTGCGTTTCGCCGGCCGGGCATTCGGCCTTCTCGACCCCGCGTGAGCTGCTGGAGTTCGCCGCACGCATGCGCACGCTCTCCGGCGGCAAGCCCGTGGGGGTCAAGCTCTGTGTCGGTCATCCCCACGAGGTCTTCGCTCTGGTCAAGGCTATGCTGGCCTCGGGCATTTACCTGGACTACATCGTGGTGGACGGGGCCGAGGGCGGCACCGGAGCGGCCCCCATCGAGCTCAGCAATCACGTGGGCCTGCCGCTCAACGACGGCCTGGTCATCGTGCGCAATGCCCTGATCGGCGCCGGTTTGAAGGACCGTGTGCGCCTGGGGGCCAGCGGCAAGGTCTACTCCGGCACCGGCATCGCCCAGGCCATCGCCCTGGGGGCGGACTGGACCAATGCGGCCCGCGCCTTCATGTTCTCGGTCGGCTGCATCCAGTCCATGCGCTGTCACACCGACACCTGCCCCACCGGCGTGGCCACCCAGGACCCCGGGCGCCAGCGGGGTCTGGTGGTCGAGGACAAGGCCCAGCAGGTGGCGCGTTTTCACCAGAAAACCGTGGCCGCCGCGGTCCAGATCGCGGCCTCGGCCGGGGTCAAGCGCATCCATGACCTGGAGCCGCATCACCTGTTCCATCGCATCAGCCCCACGGCGGCACGCATGGCCGATGAGATCTATCCCTTCGTCGGCCGCAATCAGCTGGTGGAGGCCCCCGAGGACACGCCCTATGCCCTGGCCTGGCAGGCCGCCGATCCCGACAGCTTCACCGCCCGTCACAACATCGGCGACGCCCATCGCCAGCAGGCTCTGCAGCGCTTGTCCTGAGAGCAGGATGGCAGTTCAGATTATTGAGTTACACCCTATGCGTTATCCTTTTTTCGTAAATTTCTTGAATTTTAAGTATTTTATATTATCCAGCGGAGAATAAAATGGAGAATTTTATCTTATTTAAAATATTAAATAATGTAAGTAACATTCTCCCAGCTACAGTTGTGGCGGCAGTAATTCTGTTTGTATTAAAGGAAATATTGGAGGAAATCCGCCGTAGGAAGCAAAATGCACGCAAACGCAAGGCTGTGCGTCGCCTTATTTCTGATGAGATAGAGCGAAATAAATTCACAATAAAGGTATTGCGTGACTGTATATCCTACATTGAGGAATCTATTTGGGATGAAAATTCACAGATTTTAATTCGAATTGGAACTCTTGGACAAAGATACTTTCGACAGGAAGGTAGTGGTGGATATCGGAGGGAGATGCCTATTAGACAGGTTCATAACATAGCACTTTCTTCTAATCTATTTGAGGTGGCAAAAATTGACGAAGAAATTTTTGATCGAGCACTTGATTTAAGTGATACGCTAAAGGAGCTTGATCATGTTTTACAATCTATGATTGAGTTTGTGTCAAATGGTGAGAGCGCTGCTTTTCTTGAGGGATTTGTTGATTATGCAAAGGGAGTGCTCGATGATTGTGAAAACAAAATTAGCTCTTTTTATAAATTAATAACAAAAAAAGAACTAGAGAATCACCGCATACGATAATCAATGAATTATACTATAATACTCAGGTTGGATGGTTTTGTGGATTATAGGAAAAAATTACTGTATATGTGAGTGATCACTTATTTTTATCATCTATATAATTTATTAATTTCATCAAAAAAAATATTATAAAAATTCAATTGCGCTTACTTCTATAGCAACTCATATCCTAATTTCGATGGGTTTACAGTGCTATGGATTGACACAGCAGGTCTTGGCGCTACCCTAGCAGTAAGTGTCTATACGTTTCGTATGGGAGAGATCGGGAAGTTTCGGCTTCCCGGCGCCGAAGGAGCAACCGCCCCGGAAACTCTCAGGCATCCAGGACCGTACGGAACAGGCACCTCTGGAAAGCTGAAACGGGATCGGACAGGGTTCCCGGTCACGTTTCACACCGATGGGGAAAGCCGTGTGCGAGACTCTTGCGCCGGCCAATCTCTCAGGTCCGAGGACAGAGGGGGCAATGTCGCCTGATGGCGGCCGGGCTCACTGTCATGAAGGATCTGATGTGACGGATACCAAGGAAGATCTCGCCAGGACACCGCTTCACGCCCTGCACGTCGAGCTGGGCGGGCGCATGGTGCCCTTCGCCGGCTATGACATGCCGGTGCAATACCCCGATGGAATCATGACCGAACACCTGCACTGCCGCTCTGCGGCGGGGCTGTTCGATGTTTCGCACATGGGCCAGGTCCGCGTGACGGGCAAGGATGTGCGCCGCGCCGTCGAAACCCTCCTGCCGGCCGATCTCGTGAACAGCGAGGAGGGCCGCATGCATTACAGCTTCCTGCTGAATGACAAGGGGGGCATCCTGGACGACCTGATGGCCACGCCCTTTGCCGACCATGTCTTCATGGTGCTGAACGCCGCCTGCAAGCAGTCGGACATCGCACACCTGAAGACTGGCCTGCCGGTCGGTTGCGAGGTGGTCGAGGAGGGCGACAAGGCGCTGCTGGCCCTGCAGGGACCCGAGGCGGCCGCTGTCCTCTCCGAGCTGGCGCCAGAGGTGGCGACCATGAGTTTCATGACCATGCGCGACCTGGACATCGCAGGCGTACCCTGCCGCATCAGCCGTTCCGGCTATACCGGCGAGGATGGTTACGAGATATCCCTGCCGGGTGACCAGGCCGAGGCTTTCGCCCGCAAGCTGCTGGCGGATGATCGGGTCAAGCCCATCGGACTGGGCGCGCGGGATTCGCTGCGCCTGGAAGCGGGGCTCTGCCTCTACGGGCATGATATCGACGAGACGACGACGCCCATCGAGGCCGCACTGACCTGGGCCATCGCCAAGAGCCGCCGGGCCGAGGGCGGATTTCCGGGGGACAGCATCATTCTGAAACAGATTGCCGAGAAGACACCGCGCCGTCGCGTGGGGCTGATCGGCGAGGGCCGTGCCCCTGTGCGCGAGGGGGCGGAACTGGTGAACGAAGCCGGCGAAGTGGTCGGCACGGTCACCAGCGGCAGTTACGGACCTTCGGCCGAGGCGCCGGTGGCCATGGGCTACCTGCCGCGTGCACTGTCGGAGCCCGGCACAGAGATCAAGGCCGTGGTGCGCGGCCGAGAGCGTCCGATGAAGGTGGCAAAGATGCCTTTCGTCGAGCGCCGCTACTATCGCGGATGACTTCAAGCAACAGGGAAACTCCCGGGGAGACGAGATCATGAGCAAGACATACTACAGCGATGAACACGAATGGATTGCCGTGGATGGTGACAAAGCCACCATCGGCATCACCAGCTATGCCCAGGAACAGCTGGGTGATGTGGTCTTCGTGGAACTGCCTGAGGTCGGCAAGGCCCTGTCCAAGGGCGACGAGGCCGCCGTGGTCGAATCCGTGAAGGCTGCCAGCGAGGTCTATGCCGCCGTGTCCGGTGAGGTGACCGAGGTCAATGGCGCCGTCGAGGAAGAGCCCGGCAAGGTCAACGAGGACCCGGAAAAAGAAGGCTGGTTCTTCAAGTTGAAGCTGTCCGACACTTCCGAGCTGGACGAGCTGATGGATGAAGCGGCCTACAAGAAATTCATCGAGGGCCTGGACTGAGCACTGCGGGGTCTTTCGCCCCCGTGCCAGTGACAGGTTCCGGAGCAGCCGGCCCCGCCAGCGGGCGGGGCACAGCTGTCCTTTATTTGAAGAAAGGTTGCCGGGGGCATCTTCGGGTGCGCACCGGAGGACCGCAGGAGAACTGGAATGACAGAGACACGCCCGACGCTGAAAGAGCTGGAAGCCGCTGACGACTTCGCCAATCGGCATATCGGTCCTGATGAAGCCGAAAGCATCGCCATGCTGAAGACACTCGGGCTCTCGTCGCTCGATGAACTGGTCGAAAAGACGGTTCCTGGCAAGATCCGCGCCGACCTGCCGGACCTTCCCGAGGCGCGCAGCGAAGCCCAGGTGCTGGGCAAGCTGCGTGAACTGGCCGGCCGCAACCAGCCCCTGACCTCCCTGATCGGTCAGGGCTATCACGACTGCATCCTGCCGCCGGTCATCCAGCGCAACCTGCTGGAAAACCCCGGCTGGTACACGGCCTATACTCCCTATCAGGCCGAGATCGCCCAGGGGCGCCTGGAGGCCCTGATCAATTTCCAGCAGATGGTCATCGATCTGACCGGCCTGGACCTGGCCAATGCCTCCATGCTGGACGAGGCCACGGCGGCGGCGGAAGCCATGACGCTGATGCGCCGCATGGGCAAGAACAAGTCGCCGCGCTGCTTCGTGGCCGAGGACATGCATCCGCAGACCCTGGCCGTACTGGAAACGCGCGCGAAACCCCTGGGTATCGAGCTGGACATCGGCGACCCGGACAGCGACTTCGAGGCCTCTGATTATTTCGGGGTCATCCTGCAGTATCCCAACACCTACGGCAGCATCGGCGATCACGCCAAGCTGGCCGAACGCTGTCACGAGGGCGGCGCTCTGGTGACCGTGGCAAGCGACCTCTTGAGCCTGCTGAAGTTGACGCCTCCGGGCGAGTGGGGTGCGGACATCGTGGTGGGCAGTGCCCAGCGCTTCGGCGTGCCCATGTCCTATGGCGGCCCGCACGCAGCCTTCTTCGCCACGCGCGATACCTACAAGCGTGCGATCCCGGGGCGCATCGTGGGAGTTTCCACGGACAGCAACGGCGATCCGGCTTTCCGCCTGGCGCTGCAGACGCGCGAACAGCACATTCGCCGTGAGAAGGCGACCAGCAACATCTGCACGGCACAGGTGCTGCTGGCCGTGATCGCCGGTTTCTACGCCGTCTGGCACGGTCCATTGGGCCTGAAGCGGATCGCCGACCGCGTGCATCGCTTCACCGGCATCCTGGCCCAAGGGCTGGACAAGCTGGGCTACGAAGTGGTCAACGACAGCTGGTTCGACAGCCTGACGGTCAAGGCCGGCCCCGAGATTCTTGAGCGCGCCCGCGAGGCCGGGATCAATCTGCGTCCGGTCGACGAGGCTCATGTGGGGCTCTCGCTCGATGAAACGACGACGCGTGAGACGCTCCAGACGGTCCTGGCGGTTTTTGCCGGCAAGCAGGATCATGGCCTGGATCTGCTGAAGCTGGACGAGGCGGCGGAAAGCGGTGTTCCCAAGGCGTTGCAGCGCAAGAGCGACTACCTGACCCATCCGGTCTTCAACAGCTATCACTCCGAGACCGAGATGCTGCGCTACCTGCGGCGCCTGCGCGAGAAGGACATCGCACTGGACCGCTCGATGATCCCGCTGGGCTCCTGCACCATGAAGCTTAACGCGGCGGCCGAGATGATGGCCATTACCTGGCGCGGGTTCGCCGCCATGCACCCCTTTGCGCCGACCGACCAGGCCCAGGGCTACATGGAGCTGATCGAGAACCTTGAAGAGTGGCTGGCGCGTATCACCGGCTTTGATGCCGTGTCCCTGCAGCCCAATGCCGGCAGCCAGGGCGAATACGCCGGTCTGCTCGCCATCCGCGCCTATCACGACAGCCGCGGCGACGACCAGCGCACGGTCTGCCTGATCCCCAGCTCTGCCCACGGTACCAATCCGGCCAGCGCGATCATGGCCGGCATGGATGTGGTGGTCGTCGGCTGCGACGAGGAGGGCAACATCGACCTGGCCGATCTGGAGAAAAAGGCCAGCGACAAGGCCGAAAGCCTGGCCGCGCTGATGGTCACCTATCCCTCGACCCATGGTGTGTTCGAGGAGGAGATCCGCCGTATCTGCGAGATCATTCATGAGAACGGCGGCCAGGTCTACATGGACGGCGCCAACCTGAACGCCATGGTGGGTCTCTGCCAGCCGGGACAGTTCGGTCCGGACGTGGCGCACCTGAACCTGCACAAGACCTTCTGCATCCCGCATGGCGGGGGTGGTCCGGGTGTCGGTCCCATCGGGGTGCGCGATCACCTGGCACCCTTCCTGCCGAACCATCCGGTGGTCAAGGAATGCGGGCCGGAAGGCGGCGTGGGGCCCGTGGCCGCCGCCCCCTGGGGATCGGCCGGTATCCTGCCCATCACCTGGGCCTATCTGGCCTTGATGGGACCGGAAGGCCTGAAGAAGGCCAGCCAGACGGCGATCCTGAACGCCAACTACATGGCCAAGCGTCTGGAGGGGCACTACGACGTGCTCTACAAGGGGCGCAACGGCCTGGTGGCCCACGAATGCATTCTGGATACCCGTGACTTCAAGGATACGGCGGGCATCTCCGTGGACGATATTGCCAAGCGCCTGATGGACTTCGGCTTCCACGCGCCGACCATGTCCTGGCCGGTGGCCGGGACGCTGATGGCCGAGCCGACGGAATCGGAATCCCGCGCCGAACTGGATCGCTTCTGCCAGGCCATGATCACCATCCGCAAGGAGATCGCGGCCATCGAGAAGGGCGAGGCGGACAAGGAGGACAACCCCTTGCGCAATGCACCGCATACGGCCGAGGCGGTCCTGTCCGAAGACTGGAGCCACGCCTACAGCCGGGACCAGGCCGCCTATCCGCTGAACAGCCTGCGCGATGCCAAATACTGGCCGCCGGTGGGCCGTATCGACAACGTGGCCGGCGACCGCAACCTTGTCTGCACCTGTCCGCCGCTCAGTGCCTATCAGGAAGCTGCCGAGTAAGGCGCACCAGGCGTCGACATGGCGCCTTTAATCTCAGGGTGTATTGTCGTTCGCAGGCAGATGGCCTAACGTAAGTTGCAGCACCGCAGCCCTTATTGCGACTGCGGTGCTGGTTTCGTCTGTCCTGCCTGAGCGTCTCATGGTCTACCCGCATACCATTCAGCCGCACCGCATGATCTGGAAAGGGTCCTGCAAGCCGCAGGACCTGCCGGAAACGGTTGCGCGCGAGATGAGCGAGGCGCAAAGGGAGGTTACGGGTTACTGGTACAGCCTGAAGCCGGCGGAAGGCCTGCCGGCACGCAGCCGTTTCGACCCGCTTGAAGTCTGGACACGGGTGGCCAGCATTACCCTGTTGCAGGTCCTGGGGGATGGAGAGGACATTGTCTTTCGTCTGGTCGGACAGGATTTCGCGGATCGGGCCGGCTCGAACCTGCGCGGGCAGCGCTTCACCAAGGTGGGCAACCCGGACGAGGTCCCGCAGATCCAGGCGGCGCTGAAGGACATGTTGCGCGATCCACGTCCGGTCCTGCACGCGGGAACGCTGTCCACCTTTGACCGAGGCCATGTGGGCTATCGACGTCTGGCCGTGGGCTTTGCCGAACAGGACGGCGGTCCTCTTGCCCATATCCTCTGTTGTTACGCTTTCGAGTCCTGACACGCAAAAGGGGCCCGGCGAAGCGGGCCCCTGACGTTGCGATTGGCCGTCTCGGTAAAACTCAGCCGCGGCGGTTCTGCTTGCCCAGGGATTCCAGGGCCACGCCCGCCAGCAGCTCGACACCGAAGGGAATGGCCTTGTCATTGAAGTCATACCCTGGATTGTGCAGCCCGTGGGTATGTTCCTCGTCGCCTGATCCCAGGTGGATGTAGGCACCGGGGCAGGCGGCCAGCATGTAGGAGAAATCCTCGCCGCCCATGGTGGGCTTGTGGTTCGGGGCCAGAGTTTCTTCACCGAAGGTCTCGCGGATGACCTTGATTGCGGATTCCGTGGCCGCTTCCTCGTTGTAGGTGACCTCGAACTTGTCTTCGATGTTCAAGTCGATGGTGCAGCCGTAATAGGCCTCTAGGCTTTTGGACAGGCGCTCCAGCGCATCCACCATGACCTTGCGGGTATCCTTGTCCAGGCTGCGCAGCGTGCCACTCATGCGGGCGGTGTCGGGGATGACCGCGAAGCCGCTGATGTCACCGCTCTCGATGGCGCAGATGCTGAGCACGGCCGGACTGAGCGGGTCGACCTCGCGCGAGATGATGGTATGGGCGCGGTTGATGAAGTCGGCCGCGATGCGGACCGGATCGATGCAGCCATGCGGGTTCAGGCCGCCATGTCCACCCTTGCCGTGAATCGTGACATCGATGCGGTCGCCGCTGGCCATCAGCGGGCCGGGGATCACACCGAACATGCCGACCGGCAGGCCGGGCCAGTTGTGCAGGCCGTAGATCTCGTCCATGGGAAAGCGATCGAACAGGCCGTCGTCGACCATGGCCTTGCCGCCGCCCACGCCTTCCTCGGCGGGCTGGAAGACGAAATAGATGGTGCCGGCGAAGTCGCGGTTGCTGTGGAAGTGCTCGACGGCACCCAGCAGCATGGTGGTGTGGCCGTCATGGCCGCAGGCATGCATGCACCCCTTGTTCTTGGAGGAATATTCGACACCGCTGGTCTCCTCCAGGGGCAGTGCGTCCATGTCGGCACGCAGCCCCACAGTGCGGTCGCTGCCTTCAGTGTTGCCCTTGATCCAGGCCACGATACCGGTCTTGCCGATGCCTGAGGCATACTCGACGCCCAGGTCGTCCAGGTAGGCCTGGACCTTGCGTGAGGTTTCATGCTCGCAGAAGCCCAGTTCGGGATGCTGGTGAATGTCGTGACGGAACTGAACGAGTTTATCCAGGTTCTGCATTTCCATGATGATCTTCCTCACTGTTTTTGGGCGTTTTCGGCGGACAGTAAAGCAGCGCCGCGCGAAATGTAAAGCAAAGCCGGCGGGAGCGGCCGGACGCGTCTTGGCTGCTGTCTGTCTGGCAGATCAGCGCATTTTATTAAGAGCTTTTTCAGGGTTTACGAATAAAATACAAGAGAAAGATAAGAGACGAATCTCAAAGAGAGCTGAATGGAAAATCGCAATAGCTTGCCCCCCGGAGACAGCCAGCGGGTGATCTGGTCGGGCTTGCCGAACGGTGTGAGCGAAGCCGGGCAACGGGATGAAACGCTGACGGACCGCCAGCGCACCCTGCTGGCCTATTGGCAGGAGTTGCAGCCAGAAGACGGGAGTCTGCCGCAATGGAGCAATTTCGACCCTCTGCGCCTCTGGACGGTGATTACGCGCCTGGTGGTCTATGAGGTCCTGGACCAGGGCGAAGATCTCTTTTTCCGTCTGGCCGGCGCCGAGTTCGAACGCCATGCCGGGCGCAGCCTTCGTGGCCAACGCTTCAGTCAGATTTCGACACCCGAACGCCTGCGCGCGGGCCAGCGCACTGCCCGTGAACTCTATGACAATCCTGCGCCCCAACTGGTTCACGGCTGGATGGAGGCGGCCGAGCGCGATCATGTCACCTACAGCCGGTTGAGCGTTCCCTTTTCCCTGGAGCCGGGATATCGAATGGATATCCTGCTGGCCTGCTACGAGTTCGGACCCAATGGGCCCGTCCCGCAAACGGGCGCACCTGAAGGGTTCCGCAGGATCTGAAGCGCCCGGCAGAGGCCTGGCAGGTCCAGAAGGTGGATTTCCTGGCAATGCTTGTTAGTGTTGACCTGGTTGGTGTTGCATAGATGACTCTTGAGGCGATCTTACCTGAAAAACCATGGCGCTAAGGGCATGACAGGCGACGGCAGGGCGCTGCCGCAGGAAAAGCCCCCGCAGGAAAAGCACCTGTCTCACGGGACGCTGCTTTTCTCTGCCTTGCAGCATATTGCCATTATCGCGCCCATCGGACTGGTCTTCCCGCTGCTTGTCTTGCGGGCTGCCGATGCCGGCTTTGCGCTTCAGGAGGCGGTGATCACGGCGTCTCTGCTGGCACTGGGCATCGGCAATATTCTGCTTTGCCTGCGGGGTCGAAGGCTGGGCAGTGGTTATCTCTGCCCGGCTGTCTTTACGGCAGCCTACCTGCCGGCGTCACTGGCCGCAGCCGATACCGGCGGGCTGTCGCTGGTTTTCGGGATGACCATCTTTGCCGGGCTCTGTGAAGTCGCCTTCTCGTTCCTGTTGCGCCGCCTGCGTGCCTACCTGCCGGCAGAAATCGCCGGACTGGCCGTGGTCATGATCGGGTTGATCCTGGGTTTCATGGGGTTCCGCCTGATGCTTGGCCTGGACAGCCACGGCGACTTTTGTGAGGGCGTCTCGGACAGTCACGCCGTGGCCCTCGGCGTGCTGGCCCTGGCCCTACTGATCGTGCTGAACGTCTGGGGGCGGGGAGTCTTCAAGCTGTTCGCCGGGCTGATTTGCATCGGCGTGATCTATCCACTGGCCGCCGTTCTGGGCCAGGTGGAATTGCCGGCTGGTCAGCAACTCAGTCTGGTGGGGCTGGTCGACCTGCCGAATCTGCCTTATCTGCTGCCCAGTTTCGATGTCACTCTGGCCGTGCCTTTCATGATCGGGGCGCTTGCCTGTGCGCTCAGGGCCACGGGCGACATTACGACTTGCCAGCGGATCGCCGACGAAAGCTGGGTGCGCCCCGACATGGACAGCATCGCCCGCGGCGTGCGCGCCGATGGCTTGGCCACGGCCTGTGCCGGCCTGCTGGGCGCCGTTGGCCTGAACAGCTTTTCCAGTTCCATCGGCCTGTCACAGGCGACCGGCATCATCCAGCGCAGGGTGGGGCTGGCCATTGGCGGGCTATTCTTCGTGCTGGCGCTGTCGCCCGATATCGTCATGCTGGCCATCGGCATGCCCCAGGCCCTGACCGGTGCCATACTGGTATTCTCCTCGGCCTTCATCCTGTCCAACGGGCTTAGCATCATTGTGGCCCGCCTGTTGGATGCCCGGCGGATCCTGACCATCGGGGTGGCCCTGATCTTCGGTCTCAGCCACGACGTCTTTCCCGAGTTCTACGACCACTTCCCACTCTGGCTGAAGTCCATCAGCGGGTCTTCGCTGGTGGTGGCCCTGGTCCTGGCCCTGGTGCTCAATGCCCTGTTTCGTATAGGGGTGAAGCGCACGGCCGAGCTGGAGCTGCCGCTGGACAGCAGCCTGCTGCCGCAGCTGGTGACCTTCTGCCGTGAACAGGGGGCGCTTTGGGGCGCCCGCCGTGACGTCATTGAGCGGTTGGCCGCCGGACTGACAGAAGCCGGCGAACTGGCCCTGGCCCGCGGCTCCGAAGGCCGCCCGCTCAAGCTGCATGTCAATTACGACGAGTTCCGGATCCGGGCGAACCTGGAGTTCACAGCGGCAGATCCGGACAGCGAGACTGCGCTCCGATCCCCTGACTCAACGGCCAGGACCCAGCCCGGCGAGGACGGACTGGAATACCGCCTGATGCGGCATTTTGCCGACAGCGTTCGCATGGCGGAGAACCAGGGACAGCAGAAGGTGATTCTGGTCTTCGAGACCTGAAGGCAGCTTCAGGCGCCTGTCCTATGTGGAGATCCCACCCAGGCGGGCCAGCAGGCCGGCGACATTGCGCACATTGAACTTGTCCAGAAGGCGGGCACGGTAATCCTCGACCGTGCGTGGCGAGATCGAAAGTTCGCGCCCGATCTCCTTGCTGGTCAGGCCCCGCGCAAGATGCTGGACTACCTGGCGTTCGCGTGCTGTCAGTGAGATGGCGGGGCGGACCTGGGTCAGGTCGGCGAAACTCAGGATGACCCGCTTCATGGGGGCGTCGGGATGGAAGGTGCGCACATGCACCCGGCACCAGAAATAGGAGCCGTCGCGCCGCGGCATGACCCTCTCATCGGTGTAACAACCGCTGATACGCAGGGCTTCCAGGCCCACGTCGCGTATCTGCTCGAACTCGCCGTGACTGGCATAGAGCATGCGGAAGGACTGGTTCAGTAGTTCCTGGCGCGTGTAGCCGAACAGCGCCGCAAATGTCAGATTGCAGGCTCGAATGATCCGCTCTTCAGTCAGCACGAGCCCCACCGGCGCGTGGTCGAACGCCAGTTGGTCCAGATCTTCCTGTACTGTCTTTTCAGCCTGGGTCATGCCGCCTTGTGCCTGCCTACCGTATTTTCACGGGCCGTGATTCTACCAGATTGCGATACTGCGTCTCGCTGTCGAATACTGCAATAGAGCTGCGTATAACAGGGAGAGAATGAAATTATGGATCAAGCCATTGCCAGCGCCGACAGACTGGCCTCGGCCATCGAGGCGCGCCGCGACGACCTGGTCGAACTGACGCAGGCGTTGATCCGTATTCCCACGCTGAACCCACCGGGTGATTGTTACCTGGAGATCTGCGAGTTCCTGTCCGAACGCCTGAAAGGCAGCGGTTTCGAGGTCACCTTCATCCGCGCCGAAGGTACGCCCGGTGACAGTGACAAGTACCCGCGCTGGAACGTGATCGCGCGTCGTGAAGGAAAGAGCAGCGGGCCCTGTGTGCATTTCAACTCCCACATCGACGTGGTCGAGGTCGGCAAGGGCTGGACCTTCGATCCCTTCGGCGGCGAAGTGAAGGACGGCAAGATTTATGGCCGCGGCAGCTGCGACATGAAGGGCGGTCTGGCGGCCTCGATCATCGCCGCCGAGGCCTTCCTGGAAGTCCACCCCGATTTCCCGGGCGCCATCGAGATCTCCGGCACGGCCGACGAGGAGACCGGCGGTTACGGCGGTGTGGCCTATCTGGCCGAACAAGGCTATTTCGATCCCAAGCGCGTGCAGCATGTCATCATTCCCGAGCCGCTGAACAAGGACCGGGTCTGCCTGGGCCATCGCGGAGTCTGGTGGGCCGAGATCGAGACGCAGGGCGAAATCGCGCATGGTTCGATGCCCTTCCTGGGCGACTGCGCCGTACGGCACATGGGGGCCGTGCTGAGCGAGATGGAGAAGAGCCTCTTTCCGGCCCTGGCCAGCCGGCACACGGAGATGCCGGTGGTGCCCGAGGGCGCCCGCCGGTCCACCATGAACATCAACTCCTTCCATGGAGGCCAGAAGGAACCTGACGCGGATTTCACGGGTTTTCCCTCGGCCTGCGTCCCGGATTCCGCACGCATGATCATTGATCGGCGCTACCTGATCGAGGAGAAGCCCGAGGAGGTGCGCGGCGAGATCGTCGAGCTGCTGGAGCGCGTGAAGTCCAGCCGCGACAACTTCCGCTATGACCTGAAGGAACTCTGGCAGGTCAGCCCGACCATGACGGACCGCGAGGCGCCTGTGGTGCAGTCGGTGTCGAAGGCGATCGAGCAGGTCTTCAACAGGGCACCGGAGTACGTGGTCTCGCCCGGAACCTATGACCAGAAGCATATTGATCGTATTGGGCGTCTGAAGGACTGTATCGCCTATGGGCCCGGTATCCTGGACCTGGCGCACAAGCCGGACGAGTATGTCGGCATCGAGGACATGGTGGAATCCGCCAAGGTCATGGCGCTTTCGCTCTGCAGCCTGCTGGGTACGGAAAGCTGAAAGCGATAGAACAACAGACGAAATGACGATAGGGAGTGTGAGAAGATGAAGATGACGGGCAAGATCCTTTCGGCGGCCGTGATGGGTGCGGCCGTGGCCTTTGCCGGACCGGCTCTGGCCCAGAAGACCTCGGTCACCCTGGGCATGGTGCTGGAGCCGCCGAACCTCGATCCCACCGCAGGCGCCGCCGCCGCCATCGACGAGGTGGTCTATGCCAATGTCTTCGAGGGGCTGACTCGTTATGCCGAGGACGGCTCGATCCAGCCGGCGCTGGCCGAGTCCTGGGATATCTCCGAGGATGAGCTGAGCTATACCTTCCATCTGCACGAAGGCGTGACCTTCCACGATGGCACGGAGATGACGGCAGAGGACGTGAAGTTCTCGCTGGATCGCGCGCGGGCCGAGGACTCCACCAATGCGCAGAAGGTCCTGTTCGAGGACATCGAATCTGTCGAGGTCGTCGATCCCCACACTGTCCAGGTGAACCTCTCACAGCCTGATGGCGCCTTCCTGTCCAACATGGCTTGGGGCGATGCGGTCATCGTGGCCGAGGAAAGCGCCGCCGACAACGCGACCAATCCAGTCGGCACGGGCCCCTTCCAGTTCGAGGACTGGCGCGAAGGAGACAGCGTGGAGCTGACACGCTACGAGGACTACTGGGGCGAGCCGGTGGCCTTGGAGAGCGCGATCTTCAAGTTCATCGACGACCCCACGGCGGCCTTCTCGGCCATGATGGCGGGCGACCTGGATGCCTATCCCAGCTTCCCGGCGCCGGAGAACATTGCCCAGTTCGAGGCCGATCCCCAGTTCAAGGTGATCGAGGGGTCCACCGAAGGCGAGATCATCATGGCGATGAACAACGCCGTTGAACCCTTCGATGACATTCGCGTACGCAAGGCGGTGGCGCACGCCATCGACCGCGAGGGCCTGATCGAGGGGGCCTATTTCGGCTATGGTACGCCCATCGGTTCGCACCTGGCGCCGCAGAATCCGGCCTATGTGGACCTGACCGGGCAGTCGGCCTATGATCCCGAGCTTTCGCGCGAGCTGCTGGCCGAAGCCGGTTACGAGGATGGCTTCGAGACGACCCTGAAGCTGCCGCCGCCGTCCTATGCGCGGCGTGGCGGGGAGATCCTGGCCTCCTATCTGCGCGACGTCGGCATCGAGGCCGAGATCATCAATGTCGAGTGGGCCCAGTGGCTGCAGAGCGTCTTCGAGGACACGGACTATCATCTGACCGTCGTGGCGCATACCGAGCCCATGGACATCAACATCTATGCCCGCGACGATTATTACTTCAACTATGACTCCGAGGAATTCCGAGAGATCATGGCTGAACTCGAAGCAACGGCCGATGAAGAGGCACGCAACGAGTTGCTGGAACAGGCCCAGCGCAAGCTGGCCGATGACTACGTCAACGCCTTCCTCTTCCAGCTGCCGAAACTGGGTGTGGCCAAGGCGGACCTGATGGGCCTCTGGCAGGATCAACCGACCCAGGCCAACGATCTGACGGGTGTCTACTGGAAAGAGTGACCGGAAGGAAAAGTCGTGGCCGGCCGGATGCTGCCGTGGCAGTGTCCGGCCGGTTTTCATCAAGGCCGATGCGTCCAGAGTGATCCATGCTCTCGTTTGTCCTGAAACGGCTCGTCTCGCTGACTCTCAGTCTGCTGGCCGCCAGCCTTGTCATCTTCTTTGTCATCAATGTGGTGCCCGGGGATCCGGCGCGCTTCATGCTGGGCATGAATGCACAGCCGGAAGCTCTGGCCTCTCTGAGGCGCGAGCTGGGCCTGGATCAAACGCTGCTGCAACGCTACTTCGACTGGCTCCAGGGGATGCTGGTGGGGGAGTTCGGCACCAGCTATACCTACAAGGTACCGGTGGCCGAGTTGATCGGCGACCGGCTGTGGGTTTCCCTGCCGCTGGCGCTCTATGCCCTGACGCTGTCCACCCTGATTGCCTTTCCGGCCGGGATTTTTTCGGCAGCCCGGCGCAATTCGCCCACGGACCTGTCCATCATGGGCATGACGCAGCTTGGCATTGCCGTCCCGAACTTCTGGTTCGCCATGCTGCTGGTCTTTTTCTTCTCGATCATACTGCAGTGGTTTTCCGCCGGCGGCTTTCCAGGTTGGGACAGCGGCTTCCTGCTGGCCGTACATGCGCTGACCCTGCCAGCGGTGGCGCTGGCGCTACCTCAGGCCTCGATCCTGGCGCGGGTCATGCGCTCGTCGCTGCTGGAAACCCTGGGCGAGGACTTCGTGCGCACGGCTCGGGCCAAGGGCCTGACACGCAGCCAGGCGCTCTGGCGGCATGCCCTGCGCAATGCCCTGATCCCCGTGCTGACCATCATCGGCCTGCAGTTTTCCTTCCTGCTGGCCGGCGCCATCATCATAGAGAATGTCTTCTTCCTGCCGGGCCTGGGGCGCCTGGCTTTCCAGGCCATAGCCCAGCGTGACCTGATCGTGGTCCAGACCGTTATCATGCTTCTGGTCTTTGCCGTCATTCTGATCACCTTCCTGGTCGACCTGGCTTATGCGGCCGTGGACCCGCGGCTGAGGGGGCAGCGGTCATGAGCGAAAGCGTGCAGACCCTGCCTCATGGAAAGGGGCACCGCGGTTTCCTGGCGACCGCGGTGCGCTCGCCCAACTTTGTGGTTGGTGCGTCCCTGACGCTGGTCTTCTTCCTTGCCACTCTTCTGTCCTTCGTCTGGACACCCTATGAAGTGACGCAGCTCAATCCGACCGAGAAGCTGAAGGACCCCTCGCTTGCGCACTGGCTGGGAACCGACAATCTGGGCCGGGATATTCTGTCCATGGTTATGGTTGGGGCGCGCGCCTCGATCGCGGTGGCCCTGATCGCGGTGGGGATTGGCATCCTGCTGGGCGTGCCACTGGGCCTGGCGGCGGCGGCGCGTCGCGGTTCGCTGCTGGACGAGATCATCATGCGCACCAATGACCTGATCTTCGCCTTCCCGGCCCTGCTGCTGGCCATCATGATCACGGCGGTCTTCGGGCCCGGTGCCGTCAACGCCATCATCGCCATCGGCATTTTCAACATTCCCGTCTTCGCCCGTCTTTCGCGTGGGGCCGCCCTGTCGCTGTGGACGCGCGACTATATCCTGGCCGCGCGCGTCAGCGGCAAGTCCGCAACACGCATTTCCGCCGAGCATATTCTGCCCAACATCACCAACCTCCTGATCGTGCAGGGGACCATCCAGTTCTCGCTGGGTATCCTGGCCGAGGCTGGTCTGTCCTATGTGGGCCTGGGTACACAGCCACCCATGCCCAGTTGGGGCCGGATGCTGGCGGACGCCCAGACCATGATCTCCTTCGCGCCGCACCTGGCGATTTTCCCGGGCCTGGCCATCGTGCTGACGGTCCTGGGCCTGAACCTGATGGGCGATGGGTTGCGGGACATCCTGGACCCGAGACTGAGGCGTGCACGATGAGCAAGTCCGTTCCTCTTCTCAGCATCGAGAACCTGGACCTCTCGATCCGCGACCTGCCCATCCTGAGGGCTGTCAGCCTGTCGCTGCGTGCCGGGCAGGTATTGGGCGTGGTGGGCGAGTCGGGCTCGGGCAAGTCCATGACGGCCAGCGCCATCATGCAGCTGCTGCCCGAGGGGGCGCGGTGGTCGGGGCGTATCCGCTTGAATGGCGAGTCCCTGGAGGAGAAGGGCGAGAAGGGCATGTGTGCCGTCCGCGGCAAGGACATCGGTATGGTTTTCCAGGAACCAATGACCGCCCTCAATCCCGTTCAAACCATCGGCCGGCAGGTTGCGGAGACAATTCGCATCCATGGCGGCGGCAGCCAGCGCGAGGCCGAGCGTATCGCACGCGAGACCCTGGATCGTGTCGGCCTGCCGGCGGCCCAGTTTCCGCTGTCGCGCTATCCCCACGAGCTGTCTGGCGGCCAGCGCCAGCGCGTGGTGATCGCCATGGCCATTGCGCTGCGGCCCAAGCTGCTGATCGCCGACGAACCGACCACCGCCCTGGATGTCACCACTCAGGCACAGATCCTGAAGCTGCTGAAGCGCCTGGTGGCCGAGGACGGCATGGGCCTGATCCTGATCACCCACGACCTGGCGGTGGTGGCCGACATGGCCGATCACATCGTCATCATGCGCGAGGGCGAAGTGGTGGAGCGGGGCCAGACCCTGGAGCTTTTCCGTCGTATGCAGCATTCCTATACCCGGAAGCTCTTTGCGGCGTCCTCGCACAGTCCGGAGCGTGCGCAGACGCGCCGGCGCGAAAGCGGGCCGCCGGTCCTGAAGGTCAGCCAGGCCGTGCGCGACTATGCCCTGCCACGCCCGCATCCCCTGGCGCGGGCGCGTGCCTTCAGGGCCGTGGATCACGTCTCTTTGGCCGTAGAGCGCGGCGAGAACGTCGGGCTGGTCGGGGAATCGGGCTGCGGCAAGTCCACCTTGACCCGCGCGATCCTGGCCCTGGAGAACCTGCAGGGCGGAGAGATCGATTTGGAAGGCACCGCCTTCAATCGGCGCGGCTTCCGTCCCGGTCACGACCTGCGGCGCAAGGTGCAGGTGGTCTTCCAGGATCCCTATGCCTCGTTCAACCCACGCCATCGCGTGGAGCGCCTGGTGGCCGAGCCCTTTCATCTGGACCCGCAGGCGCCGACCGGCGCCGAGCGTCGCCACCGGGTCGAGGCCATGATGGAGGCCGTGGGGCTGCAGCCGGGCGATGCCCAGAAATACATCCACGAGTTCTCGGGCGGCCAGCGCCAGCGCATTGCCATCGCGCGTGCGCTGATCATAGAGCCGTCGCTGATCGTCCTGGACGAGGCGGTCTCGGCCCTGGACGTCTCGATCCGCGCGCAGATCCTGGATCTTCTGGCCGACCTCTCGGACCGCCTTTCGGTCTCCTACCTCTTCATCTCGCACGACCTCTCCGTCGTGCGCGCCATCACCGACCGCGTCCTGGTTATGAAGGCGGGCCAGATCGTCGAGGAGGGGGCGACGGAAGAGGTCTTCAGCAATCCGCAGCACGACTACACCAAGAGCCTGATTGCCGCCACGCCTGACCTGGAGCGGGCCCTGAAGGCGCGCGAACGGGCGGCCTGATCCAGATCCAAGAAAGGACACTAGCCATGAGCAACATCCTGAGCGATTTCGGCTTCGACAGCCGGCACTGCTTCATCGCCGGCGCCTGGGGCCCGGCGGCCTCGGGCGCGACCCTGCCGGCCGAGGATCCCTCGACCGGAGAGATCATGGGCGAGATCGCCGGGGGCGGGGCCGAAGATATCGACCGCGCCGTGGCTGCGGCGCGCACGGCCCTGCAGGGTGAGTGGGGGCGCATGACGGCCACCGAGCGGGGACGCGTTCTGGTCCGCATCGGCCAACTGGTTCTGGAACATGTGGAGCAGCTGGCCGAACTGGAGGCCCGCGACGTGGGTAAGCCGCTCAGCCAGGCGCGTGCCGATGCCGTCGCGCTGGCCCGCTACATGGAATTCTACGGCGGTGCGGCCGACAAGGTGCATGGCGAAACCATTCCCTTCAACGCAGGCTATACCGTCTATACCCTGCGCGAGCCGCACGGCGTGACCGGTCACATCGTGCCCTGGAACTATCCCATGCAGATCATCGGGCGCTCTGTCGGCGCTGCCCTGGCCATGGGCAATGCCGCTGTCCTGAAGCCTGCCGAGGAGGCCAGCCTGACGGCTCTGGTCTTTACCGAGATCGCGCGGCAGGCCGGCCTGCCCGAAGGCGCGCTCAACACCGTGCCGGGCCTGGGCGAGGAAGCCGGCGCGGCCCTGTCGGAACACGGCGGCGTCAATCACCTCTCCTTCACCGGTTCGGTGCCGGTGGGCAGCATGATCCAGGCAGCGGCTGCGAAGAACGTGGTGCCGGTGACCCTGGAACTGGGCGGCAAGTCCCCGCAGGTGGTCTTCGAGGACGCCAACCTGGACAAGGCGCTGCCCTTCCTGGTGCGCGCCGGGGTGCAGAACGCGGGCCAGACCTGCTCGGCCTCATCGCGCCTGTTGATCCAGCGCGGTCTTTACGACCGGCTTCTGGAGCGGCTGGCCGAAAGCTATCGTGGCCTGAAGGTCGGCCCGGCGCTGTCGGATCTGAATGTCGGGCCGTTGATTTCGGCCCCGCAGAAGAAGATCGTCTCCGGCTTCCTGGACCTGGCCCGGCAGGACGGCCTGCAGATCGCGGCCCAGGGCGAGATTGCGGCCGATGCGCCGTCCGGCGGCCACTATGTGCCGCCAACGCTGATCGCCGGCCTGTCACCGGATCACAAGCTGGCCCAGGACGAGATCTTCGGCCCGGTCCAGGTGGTGCTGCCCTTCGAGGACGAGGATGAGGCCGTGGCCATCGCCAATGGCACGGATTACGGCCTGGTGGCCGGCGTCTGGTCGAAGGACGGCGATCGCCAGATGCGCATGGCCCGGAAGCTGCACTGCGGGCAGGTCTTCCTGAACAACTACGGGGCGGCCGGTGGGGCCGAACTGCCCTTCGGTGGGGTCGGCAAGTCGGGCCACGGCCGCGAGAAGGGCTTCGAGGCGCTCTACGGCTTCTCGTCGCTGAAGACCGTGGCGGCATATCACGGCTGAACTAGCCGTTCCAACCAAGACAGAGGACAGCAAGAGTATGAGATTGAAGGACAAGACCGCCATCGTCACCGGTGGCGCCTCGGGCTTCGGGGCCGGCATTGTGCGCAAGTTCCTGGACGAAGGCGCCCGGGTCATGATCGCCGACATCAACGGCGAGGCTGCCGAGAGCCTGGCCGGCGAGCTGGGCGACAGGGCCGTCGCCCAGAAAGTGGACGTGGCCAGCAAGGACAGCGTCGAGGCGATGAGCCAGGCGGCGCTGTCGGCCTTCGGCCAGGTGGATATCCTGGTGAACAACGCCGGGGTCACGCATCTGCCGGCCGCCATGGAAGAGGTCAGCGAGGAGGACTTCGACCGCGTGCTGGCGGTGAACACCAAGTCGGTCTACCTGACGGCACGGACCCTTCTGCCGCACATGAAGGAACGGGGAACCGGGGCCATCCTGAACGTTGCCTCGACCGGCGGCGTCAGCCCGCGTCCGCGGCTGTCCTGGTACAATGCCTCGAAGGGCTGGATGATCACGGCCACCAAGGCCATGGCGGTGGAGCTGGCCCCGGCTGGCATACGCGTCAACGCCATCAATCCCGTGGCCGGCGACACGCCGCTGCTCAAGTCCTTCATGGGCGAGGACACGCCCGAGGTCCGGGCCAAGTTCCTCTCGACCATTCCCATCGGCCGCTTCTCCACCGCCGAGGACATGGGCAATACCGCAGCCTTTCTCTGCTCGGACGAGGCCTCCATGGTGACCGGTGTCGCCATGGAAGTGGACGGTGGGCGCTGCATCTGAACGCAAGGGAGAGGGCATGAAACCCGGTGCGCGCAACCTGATTACCGATGTACCCGGCCTGAAGGTCGGCAATGCCCGGAACGACCGGGTCAAGTCCGGAACCACGGTCCTGCTGGCCGACCAGCCGTCCGTGGCCTCGGTGGAGGTGATGGGCGGCGCGCCGGGCACGCGGGAAACCGACCTGCTGGCCCCCGACAAGACCGTGCAGGGGGTGGACGCCCTGGTGCTCTCCGGCGGTTCCGCCTTCGGCCTGGAGGCCGCCTCGGGTGTGGTCGATGCCCTGCGCGCGCAGGGGCGTGGCTTTGCCGTGGGCGACATGCGGGTGCCCATCGTGCCCTCGGCCATCCTCTTCGACCTTCTGAATGGCGGCGACAAGGACTGGAACAGCAATCCTTACCGGGCCTTGGGTGCGGAGGCCCTGGAGGCCGTCAGCATGGACTTCGCCCTCGGCACCGCCGGGGCCGGCACCGGTGCCGGCACCGCCGAGCTGAAAGGTGGCCTGGGCTCCGCGTCCCTGGTTCTGGACTCCGGGCATACGGTGGGCGCGCTGGTGGCCGTCAATGCCTTCGGCAGTGCGAATGTTCCCGGGCATCCTCACTTCTGGGCGGCGCCCTTCGAGGTGGGCGCCGAATTCGGGGGACTTGGGCCCTGTCCCGAGGCGGTGCCGCTCACCCTGCCGAAGAACAAGACGCTGGAGGCGCTGAACGCCAAGGCCAACACAACGATTGCCATTGTCGCCACCGATGCCGTGCTGACCAAGGGGCAGGCCAAGCGCCTGGCGACCGTGGCCCATGACGGCATGGCGCGCAGCCTGGTGCCCTCGCACACACCGCTGGACGGGGATCTGGTCTTCTCACTGGCCACCGGGGCGCGGCCGCTGGAGGACCCGGCCAGCGACCAGATGCTGCTGGGACACGCCGCCGCGAGCTGCCTGGCGCGCGCCATTGCCCGCGGTGTTCATGCCGCCACGCCGGCAGAGGGGGATAGCCTGCCGACGTGGCAGGAAGCTTGGGGCAGGACCTGAGCCTTACGCCGTCTTCAGGCCCAGGGCGTCCAGCTCGGCGATGAAGCTGTCGGCAGACAGCGCGCGGGCGTAGTGGCCGTCCATGGCCTCGATGGAGCGCAGGTGGCGATCCTCGGTATAGGTGGCGCAGGCGTCCTCGATCTCGGTCACCATGAAGCCGCGGTCGGCGGCATCGCGCACGGTGGATTCGACACACTGGTCGGTGACCACGCCATAGACGACCAGGTATTCGACGCCCAGGTTGCGCAGGACGTATTCGATGTTGGTGCAGTTGAAGATGCCCGAGGCCGTCTTGGGAATGACGATCTCGTCGCCCACCGGGGCGACCTCGTCGATCACGGCGCCTTCCCAGGAGCCCTTGGCCGCGTGCAGGCGCGAGATCTTGTGGTCAAGGCTGCGGTCGCGCCCGTCCTGGGTCAGGCTCTGGATCACGGTGTAGATGACCTCGATGCCCGCCGCCCGCGCGGCCGCCTGCAGGCGCTGCTGGGCGGGGATGACCACAGTCTCCACGCGCTCGAAGAAAAAGCGCTTCTTCCACTCTGGGGTGCCTTCGACCTTGGCGCGTTCGCGCAGGGGTTTGCCGGCCTCCATGTTCTGCATGTCGATGGACAGCAGCGCCGTCTTGCCGGGTTCGATGGGGCGGTAGCGGTAACTGCCGTCTTCGGCGTCGACGGGCGGAATCGGGTTCAGGGTCTTGGTCATCGTTTCTGCGGGCTCCTCTTGTCTCTCGGTCTTGTGGACCTGGGGCCGGTTCAGCCCTTGTGGCGCTCCGGTGCTGCTTGCTGCAAGATGTTTCTTCGCCTTGGAAAAAGGCTTTGTCAATCATTACAGGATTGCAAGGTTTATCGGTATTTTGTAACGTATCATTCACAGCTGCGCCAGAATTGACGGCGTGCAAACAAACGAAATCCTGCAAAGGGTCAGAGATGGTTGATACGCCAGATACGCTGTTGGAAGGTGATCGTTTGAGCCGGCGATTTGGCGGTGTCGTGGCTTTGCAGGACTATTCCGTAAAGCTCTCCAAGGGCGATCTGCTGGGCCTGATCGGGCCCAACGGCGCCGGCAAGACCACGGCCTTCAACCTGCTCTCCGGCGTGCTGCCGCCTTCAAGCGGCAGCATCTCGCTGGACGGCCGCAACCTGACCGGATCGCAGCCCGAGGCCTTTGCCGAGGCCGGCATCGCCCGCAGCTTCCAGAACATCCGCCTGTTCAAGGATCTCTCCGCCTGGGAAAACGTGGCCGCCGGCTATCACATGCGCCATGGCGCCGGCTGGCTGTCCACCATCCTGGCGCTGCCGGGCGCCCGCGCCAGCGAGCGCCGGATGCGCGAGAAGGCCTGTGCCCTGATGGAGACCGTGGGGCTGGCGGATTTCATCGACCAGCGCGCCGGCGACATGCCCTATGGCCACCAGCGCAAGCTCGAGATCGCCCGCGCACTGGCCACCGAGCCGCGTGTGCTGCTGCTGGACGAGCCGGCCGCTGGCATGAACGCCACGGAGACCGAGGAGCTCAAGAAGATGATCGCCGTGATTCACGAGGACCTGGGCCTGACCCTGGTGCTGGTGGAACACGACATGCGCTTTGTCATGTCGCTGTGCCGGCGCGTGCAGGTGCTCAACCGCGGCGAGCTGATTGCCGACGGCACGCCCGAGGAGGTGCAGGCGACACCGGCAGTGGCCGAAGCTTATCTTGGCAAGGGCAGGGGGAAGAAGGTTGCCTGACGCGCTGCTGAAGGTGGAAAGCATCAATGTCTGGCGCGGCGCATCGCAGGTGCTGAACGATGTGTCGCTGTCGGTCGGACAGGGCGAGATCGTGGCCCTGCTGGGGGGCAACGGGGCCGGCAAGACCTCGACTCTCTCCACCATTTCCGGCCTGCTGCGCCCGAAAAGCGGCAGCATCACCTTTGCCGGAGACTCAGGGCCGGTTTCGCTGACCAGCCTGCGCCCAGAGAACATCGTCAAGCTGGGCATCGCGCACTGTCCCGAGGGGCGACAGGTCTTCGGCGGCCTTTCGGTGATGGAGAACCTGCGCATGGGCGCCTACCTGCGCCATGACGACCAGATCGGCGCCGACATCAAGCACTTCTTCGAGCTGTTTCCCATCCTGGAGGAGCGCGCCGACCTGAAGGCCGGGCAGCTGTCGGGCGGCGAGCAGATGATGCTGGCGCTGACCCGGGCCCTGATGTCGCGGCCGCGCCTGCTGATGCTGGACGAGCCCTCGCTTGGCCTGGCGCCCCAGGTGATCGACCAGATCTTCGACCGGATCGAGGAGATCCGTGCCCAGGGCACCACGGTCTTCCTGGTCGAGCAGAATGCTGCCATGGCGCTGGAGGTCGCCGACCGGGCCTATGTGATCGAGAACGGGAAGATCACGATTTCCGGCAACGCCAGCGAGCTGGCCGAGGACCCCTCGGTCCGGGAAGCCTATCTGGGAATCGAGACAACACAAGCCACAGGAGCTGAGACCCCGCCCATGGAGACCTCCTCATGAGCGCCTATGTCCTGCAGCAGCTGATCAACGGCCTGGTCCTGGGGTCCATGTACGCCCTGGTGGCGGTGGGCTTCTCGATGATCTATTCCATCGTGCGCCTGATCAACTTCGCCCATGGCGACGTGGCGATGATCGGCGCGTTCAGCACCTTCCTGGTCTTCGCCGCGGCCGGCCTGCCGCTCTGGGTGATCGTGCCGGCCACGCTGGCTGTGGGGGCCGCGGTGGCGGCGGTCATCGAGTTCCTGGTCTTCCGGCCCCAGCGCCAGGCGCCACAGGTCAACGGCTTCATCACCTCGCTGGGGGTCTCGATCCTGATCCAGAACGTCGGCATCCTGCTGCTTTCGGCTCAGCCGCGCTCGGTGCGTCTGCCGGGCCTGCTGCGCACGAACCACGACTTCTTCGGCGCCCGCGTGACCACCCTGGACATCCTGATCGTCGCCGCCACCCTGATCTCGCTGCTGGTGCTGACGCTGTTCGTCAAGCGCACCCGCCTGGGCATCGCCATGCGCGCCACTTCCGAGAACGTTTCGGCGGCGCAGCTGATGGGCATCCCCGTCAACCGCGTCATCACGGCGGCCTTCGCCGTGGGCGGCTCACTGGCCGGCCTGGCCGGCCTGATGTGGGGCGGGCGCTATGGCCAGATCGATCCCCTGATGGGCTTCGTGCCCGGCCTGAAGGCCTTCGTCGCCGCCGTCATCGGCGGGGTCGGCAGCCTGGCCGGCGCGGCGCTCGGTGGCTACCTGCTGGGCATGGCCGAGATCATGATCGTCGGCATGCTGCCCAGCGAATACGGATCCTATCGTGACGCCTTCGTCTTTGGCCTGCTGATCCTGGTATTGCTGGTCATGCCGAACGGCCTGCTCGGAAAGCCAGCGGAGGAACGGGCATGACGGGCGGAACGGGCATGATGGACAGACTGCGCCACTCTCCGGCTACGCTGGGCATCGGGCTGCTGCTGATCGGCGCGGCGCTGATCGCCGGGGCCGAGACATGGCTGACGCCCTTCGAGCGCACCGTCATCGGTTTTGCCGGCATCAACATCATCCTGGCGGTCAGCCTGACTTTCTCCAACGGCCTGACAGGGCTCTTCTCGCTGGGCCACCCCGCCTTCATGATGCTGGGCGGCTACACGGCGGCGATCCTGACCTTCCCGGCCATGCGCAAGTCCACCATGCTGCCCGGCCTGCCCGAGTTCATCGCCACGTCCGAGCTGTCCCTGCTGCCGGCGACACTGGCCGGCGGTGTGGTGGCGGCCGTGGCGGCGCTGATCGCCGGCTTTCCGGTGCTGCGCCTGCGCGGGCACTACCTGGCCGTGGCCACCCTGGGCCTGATCGTCATCGTGCAGGTGCTGATCAATAACATGGACTCCATCACGCGCGGCGCCATCGGGCTGGCGGGCCTGCCGCGCCTGTCCAATCTCTGGTGGATCTACGGCTGGGTGGCGGTCACGCTGTTCGTGACCTGGCAGTTGAAGCATGCCTCGCTGGGGCGGGCCCTGATGTCGATCCGCGAGAACGAGCTGGCCTCGGCCTCCATTGGTGTGCGCCGCGCGCGGCTGAAGCTGTTCGCCTTCGTCCTGGGGGCCTTCTTCGCCGGTGTGGCCGGCGCACTCTGGGCGCATCTGGTCACCAACCTGACGCCCAACTCCTTCGGCATCGTGACGGCCTTCATGATCGTCGTCATGGTGGTGCTCGGCGGCAGCGGCAGCCTGATCGGCGCCGCGCTGGCGGCCATCGCGCTCAGCGTCATCAGCGAGGTGGCGCGCCCCATCGAGCGGGCCATCGATGCCTATGGCCTCGTCCAGATCGTCACCGCGACCCTCCTGATCGCGGTGCTGCTATTCCGGCCGCAGGGGCTCTTCGGCTCCGGCGAGCCGGTAACCAGGCGGATGACAACGCCTGGAAAACCACCAAGTAAAACATCCCACGAGCACAGAGGAGGGTTTCCTAATGAAACGTCGTGACTTGTTGACCGGTGTCGCCGCTGGCGCACTGGCTCTTAGCCTGGGGATCGGAGGAGCGTCCGCACAGGACGACGAGCCGATCCGTATCGCTGCACTCTATAACCTGACCGGGGGCATGTCCTCCATCGACGCGCCGGCGCTCGCCGCCGCCGAATTGCGGGTGAAGCAGATCAACGAAGCCGGCGGCCTGCTGGGCCGCGAGGTCGAGTTGATCTCCTATGACACCCGCACCGACCAGGGCGAAACGGCCACCGCGGCCCAGGAAGCGGTGTCCGAGGACGTCGTGGCCGGCATCGGCTACGGCGACACCACCTTCGTCATGGCCGCCGCTCCGACCTTCCAGGAAAACGGCATCCCCTTCGTGACCTCCGGGGCCACGCATCCGATGCTGCCGACCTGGGTTGGCGACTACATGTTCATGACCGCCTTCGGCGACGATGACCAGTCCTACGCCATCGCCGACTACGCCAGCGAGGAGCTCGATCTTGATCGGGTCATGGTCTGGACTGACGAGTCCATGGACTTCACCAAGGCCCTGTCCAAGTTCTTCAAGGAGCGCTTCAAGGAGAATGGCGGCGAGATCGCCGAGGAAGTCAGCTTCATGATGGGCGACACGGATTTCTCCAGCCAGATTTCGCGCATGGAATCCCTGGATCCGCCGGTGGAAGGCGTCTTCATTTCGGCCATCCCCAGCGAGGCCGGCCTGACGGTGCGTCAGATCCGCGAGGCCGGGATCGACATCCCCATCGTTTCGGGTGACGGCTTCGACACGCCGCTGGTGGCGGAAACGCCGGGGCCGGAGCTGGCCAATGACGTCTATTTCTCCAGCCACACCTACCGCGGTGACGACCGTCCGGAGGTTGAGCAGTTCATCGCGGACTACGAGGAGGAATACGACCGTCCGCCCGAGAACTCCTTTACGCCGCTGGGCTATGATGCCATTGGCCTGATCGCCAATGCCATCGAGACCGCCGGTTCTGCCGATCCCGCCGATATCCGTGATGCCCTGGAGCAGACCCGCGATTACAAGGCGGTGACCGGTCCGATCTCCTACACACGTGAGAACATGGTGCCGCCGAAGCCCATCTCGATCATCGAGGTGCAGGGCGGCGAGTTCGATGTCCTGGAGATCTGGCGTCCCGAGGAAGGCCTCGAGGGCGAACTGCAGGAGTAAGGACCTCGTCCTTGTCTGGCGGGAGGCGGCCTGGCCGCCGCCTCCCGTCCTTCCTGCCCGGAACAGAATGGCCCTGAAAAGACCGGCCAAGAGTAAAACTGGAGAAAGCTGCGCCATGGCATTTGAAGCCGAATCCATCGTGACCCTCTGCACCTCGGACCTGGCCGGACAGGTGCGTGGCAAGGGGTTCCCCGCGCGCGACCTGGAAAAGCGGCGCAAGTTCGGCGTCGGCTGGACCCCGACCAACAGCATGATCAACTGCTTCGGCAGCATCCAGGCCACGCCCTGGGGCGCGCTTGGCGACCTGATGCTGACCCCGGACCCGGACGGCGACGTGCGCCTGGACTACGACGATGCGCCCGGCGAGCATTTCATCCTGGGCGACATCAAGACGCTGGACGGCCAGCCCTGGAGCTGCTGCCCGCGCAGCTTCCTGCGCCGCGCGCTTGCTGACCTGAAGGCCGAGACGGGGCTGAACCTGCTGGCGGCCTTCGAGCACGAGTTTCACTATGACGCCGCCGACGACCGGGTGGGCGATTCCTATTCCATCGGCTCGCTGCGCGGTGTCGAGGAGTTCATCAACGAGCTGATCGGCGCGCTGCGCGCCAACGGCATCCAGCCCGACACCTTCCTGCCGGAATACGGCCCGCGCCAGTTCGAGGTCACGATCGATCCCGCCGACGGCCTGGCCGCCGCCGACCACGCCGTGAAGCTGCGCGAGATCACGCGCGCCCTGGGTCGCCGCCATGGCGGGCATGTCAGCTTCTCGCCCGTGGTCACGCGGGGTGCGGCGGGCAATGGCGTGCATATCCACTTCAGCTTCACCGACGACCAGGGCAAGCCGGTGACTTACGATCCCGACGGGCCGGGGGGATTGAGCCGCCAGGCCGCGAGCTTCAGCGCGGGCCTGCTGCGCCACGCCCGTGCGCTCTGCGCGCTGGCGACGCCCAGCGTCATGTCCTACGAGCGCCTGAAGCCGCATTCCTGGTCCGCCTACTGGACCAACCTGGGCCTGCGCGACCGCGAGGCGACCTTGCGCATCTGTCCAGTGCCCGAGGACCCCTCGGTGGACGTGGCCAAGCGCTACAACCTCGAGTACCGCGCCGCCGATGCGGCGGCCAGCCCCTACCTGCAGCTGGGCATGCTGGTCTATGCCGGCCTGGCCGGAATTCGCGAGGACCTGCCCGCGCCCGTCATCGGCCACGAGGATCCCGAGACCCTGTCCGCCGAGGAGCGCGCCGCACGCGGCATCACCACCCTGCCGCAAAGCCTGGAGGAGGCGCTGCAGGCGTTGGAGGCCGACAAGGCCGCGCTGTCCTGGTTGGGACCCGAGCTGGCCGAGGCCTATGTCATGCACAAGCGCGGCGAGATCGGCATGCTCAAGGGCAAGTCCACCGATGAAATCTGCCAGCTTTACACCGAGGTCTACTGATGTCCGCCACACGCGAGAACAAGGAACAGCGCCTGTTGCAGCCGGGCGATCCCGATCCGGCCGGTGTCGTCAATCCGGACGGGGACTCGCCCTTCTTCCTGATCTGTGATCACGCCGGCAACGCGGTGCCCCGGGCTTTGAACGACCTGGGCCTGCCGCGCGAGGAGCTTGAGCGTCACATCGCCATCGACATCGGCGCGCTGGAGATCGCCAGGCGCCTGTCCCAGCGCCTGAACGCGCCGCTCTACTACCAGCCCTATTCCCGCCTGGTGATCGATTCCAACCGTCAGACCCAGGTGGCCGATTCCATCCCGCCCGTCTCGGACGGCACGACCATCCCGGCCAACCAGGAGCTGTCGCAGGCCGAACGGGAGCAGCGGCGCGACGAGGTCCTGATGCCCTATCACGACCGCATCGAGGCGGCGCTGCAGGCCCGCCGGCAGGCGGGGCAGGAGACCATCCTGGTCTCGGTCCACAGCTTCACGCCGGAACTGCGCGCGCGGGAAGAGGACCGGCCCTGGCAGGTCTCGGTCATGTGGGCCGACAACGACCGCTTCGGCCGCCCGGTCCTGGCCGAGCTGCAGAAGGAAGCGGGGCTGAACGTGGGCGAGAACGAGCCCTATACCGTGGTCATGGAGGGCGACTATTCCATTCCGCTGCATGCCGAGGAACGCGGCATCGACTATGTGGAGTTCGAGCTGCGCCAGGACACGACGGTGGGGGATAAAGCGGCCGAGACCTGGGCCGAGCGCCTGGAGCGCGTGCTGCGCGCGGCGCGCGAGAGCTACCGGAGGGCCGCGCAATGAGCCGCTTCGTCCTGCCCGAACGCAACGCGCCGCTGGACCCCGCGGCCACGGCGGTCCTTGTGATCGACGTGCAGAACGGCATCTTCAACCCCGAGGCCGAGACAACGCGGCCCTATTTCTTCCGTACGGCCCGCGACATGGCCATTCCCAACATGCAGCGCCTGGTTCGGGCCGGGCGCGCCGGTGGGGCGGAGGTGATCTATACCGTCATCGAGAGCCTGACCCGCGACGGCCGCGACCGCGGCTGGGACTACAAGCAGACGGGCTTCCACATCCGGCCCGGCAGTCACGAGGCCAAGGTGATCGACGAAGTTGCGCCGGGCGAGGACGAGCTGGTCCTCCCCAAGACCTCATCCAGCCTGTTCAACTCGACGATCTTCGAGTACCTGCTGCGCAACATGGGCCTGGACACGGTGGTGGTGACCGGCTTCCTGACCGATCAGTGCATCGACCATACCGTGCGTGACGGCTCGGACCGCGGCTTGCGTATGGTCTGCCCCGTGGATGCCTGCACCACCGACAGCGAGGAGCGCCACCTGGCCGCGCTCAACGCCTTCAAGGGCTATTGCCGCCAGGCACGAACCGAGGAGCTGCTGCCCGAGCTGGGCTGAAGCAGAGCTGAATGGAGGGCCGGCTGGGCTGAGGCGCCGCTCATGGGCTGCCCGGTGGGCCCGGATAGGGTGGTGGGGGGCCTTCCTGGTTGGAGCGGGCCTGTTCGATCTCGGCGATGCGCCGGTGGCCGCGGCTGCCCAGGCGTTCGCCCAGGCGGGCGATGATGGCCTCCATCTGCATCAGGCTGGGCAGGGTGGAATCGAACAGCGAGGGCACAGCCACCGGCGCGGTGATGACGTGGTCGGCCAGGGCGGCGGCCGGCGACATCCACTCGTCGGTCACCGCGATCACGGTGGCCTTTCGGGCCACGGCCTGCTCGGTGAAGCTTTTGACGTCGGCCTGGTAGCGCCGGTAGTCGAAGACGATCAGCACCGAGCGGCGGTCCAGGTCCACAAGGTGATCCACCCAGGTCGAGGGCTGGCCGTCCACCAGGTGCACGCGCGGGCGCATTTCGCGCAGGAACTGATAGGTCCAGAGCGCATTGGCCCGGCTGAAGCGCCCGCCGATCAGGTAGACCGGGCGCCGGTCCTCGGCCAGCAGGCTGGTGACCGCCTCCACCGTGGCCTCGTCCAGCAGCTCCAGAGCCCGGGTCATGTTCTCGATGGTGCGGCTGCCGAATTCGCTGATGCGGACCCCGGTCGTGTCCTGGGCGCTGTCGCCCTCCGCCTTGTCGCCGCGCGAGCGGGTCAGCGGCGACTGCATCACGGCGGTCACCTCGGCGCGCAGCTGCTGCTGGAACTCGGCATAGCTGCCGAAACCGATCTTGCCGATGAAGCGCAGGATCGAGGGGCCGCTGGTCTCGGCCCGCCCGGCGAACTGCGCCACGGTTTCCAGGCCGGCCGCCGGATAGCTGGACAGCAGCACATGGGCGATGCGCCGTTCGGTGCGGGTGAACTGGCCCATTTCCCGCCGGATGCGTTCGGTTATGTTCGCCATGCCCAAGGGGCTCCCTGGCCGTGATCCGTATGATCTGATCAAGTTCAGCGGTTGAATCGTGCTTACTGTACCATCTGTTACGGCGGACGCGCCAATTCTGTTTTGCCGGCCGTGGCCCGGGTACATGCCGTTGTCGTTCCCAGGGTATCTCTGCCGCAGAGCGATTGCCAAATGGCAATAATGCGCCTATATTATGCCAGAGGAGTTGGGACATGCTGCAGGAAATCGAAAAGACGAGGGCTCTCCCGGACAGTCCGCGGATCACCGCCGAGGAAGCGCGTGCCATGGCGCGTGCTGTGATCCGGCTTTTCGACAAGTGGCAGATAACGGCGGCGCAGGCCCAGGAGGTCCTGGGCGGGCTTCCCGCGCGGACCTATGCACGCTGGAAGGCCGGGGACATCGGGCGCATCGACCGGGACCTGGCCACCCGCTTGTCGCTGCTGATGGGGATCCACAAGGGGCTGCGCCACCTCTTCACCGACCCGGTCCGGGGCTATGCCTGGGTTCGCAAACCCAACCGCGCCTTCCAGGGCCGTGCGCCGATCGAGGTGATGGCCGAGGGGGACATTTTTTCCCTGCAGCGCGTGCGCGCCTATCTGGATGCGGAGCGCGGTGGCTGGTGAGTGCCCAGCCGGATCTGGCCCGCGTCACCTGGCCCCGGGCCTACAGGATCATACGTTCGATCTATCCGCCCATCGATCTGTTCGAGGACATCGCCGATCCCCGGGATTGGGAGGCGCTGGCCTCGGCGGAGTCCAAGACCAATCCGCGTATCTGGGAACAGCTGGGACAGCTCGACCTCGTGCCGCCCGAGCGGCGCGTGAGCGGCCCGGGGGCCAGCTGGCTGATGGCGCCTTTCGTTCATGTCTCGACCGACCGGCCGGGACGCTTCACCGATGGAACCTATGGTGTCTACAGCGCCGGCGACAGCGAGGAGGTCGCGCTTTACGAGGTGGCCCACCACCATGCCGTCGCCATGGCCGACAGCGGCGAGGAGCCGGGCTGGACCTCGCAATTCCGGCTGCTCGTGAACAGCATCGATCTGGACCTGCACGACCTGCGCCCTTTCGCGGACTGTCACGATCCGGATGACTACAGCCCGTCTCAACGGCTCGGCCGGCGCTTGCGCGCTGAGGGCAGCAACGGCCTTGTCTTCCGCAGCGTGCGCTGTGCCCAGGGGGAATGTGCCCAGGGGGAGTGTGCGGCGGTGTTCTGGCCCGATCTCATGAGCGTACCGGTTCAGGGGGATCACTACCACTTCCACTGGGACGGGACCTCGGTCGACAGGGTTCGCAATATGCGGACGGCTGCGATCTTTGTCCTCTAGCCGATCCGCATCTGGTGCGGGGGTGGACAGGCTGGACAGGACGAACAGCTTCTGGTGAGGTGCCGTCTGTTTTGAGACCGGAAGAAAGGGGACCTGCGCGTGCGAGGTCTGAAAATCTGGTTCGTGATCCTCGCCCTGATGGGTCTCGCGACAACCATGCTGAGTCTGGAACCGCTGATCGATATCTATGACCGACAGATGAACAAGCCCGCCCCGGGGCTGGAGAAGGCGATCGTCACGCCCGAGGACGCGGCCCTGCACCAGTCGCTGTTCATCGCGGACCTGCATGCCGATACCCTGAAGTGGAACCGCGACCTGCTGGCCCGGGGCTATGCCGGCCACGTGGACCTGCCCCGCCTGAGGGAGGGGAACGTGGCCCTGCAGGTCTTTACCATGGTGACCATGAGCCCGCTTAAGATGCCCTGGAGCGATTCGGTCAGCCGCCACAGCCTGAACATGGCGGCCGTGCTGGCGGCCATGCAGGGCCGGCCGGCCTTCAGTTCCCGGGGCCGCGCGCTGTATCAGATCAACCGCTTCAAGGATGCCGTGGAGCGTTCGCGCGAGGATGAGGACGCCCCCGAACTGCTGTACATCCAGTCCGCCGAGGACCTGCGCCAGCTGGTCCAGCGCCGGCGCCAGGGCGAGGCCGTGATCGGCGGCATCCTGGGCCTGGAGGGCGCGCACTGGATCGGCGGCGGGAACAAGAGCGACGAGCAGGTGAAGGCCGAGGTGCGCGAGCTGTTCGACGCCGGCGTGCGCCTTTTCGCGCCGGTCCATCGCTTCGACAACAACCTGTCCGGCTCGAACGAGGGGCGCAAGCGCTATGGCCTGACCCGGCACGGGCGCGTCGCGCTGCAGGAGGCCGAGCGCCTGGGCATGATGATCGACCTGGCGCACATCTCGCAGAACGGCCTGCACGAGGCGGCCGAGCTGCTGCAGCAACCCTTCGTCATCTCGCATACCGGCGTGAAGGAGGGGTGCGCCCCGCCCTGTACCCTGGACCGCAACCTGAGCGATTCCGACATCCGCCACGTGCTGCGCAACGACGGCGTGATCGGCGTGGGCTTCTGGACGCGCGCGGTGGGGGACAGCCCCTGGCGCATTGCCGACGCCATGGAGCACATCATGGAGATCGCGGAGGACATGAACCTGCCCCCGGCGCGCAACATCGCCTATGGCTCGGACTATGACGGCTCGGTCCTGCCGCTGATCGGGGTGGAGGAGCTGAACAGCCTGACCGCCATCATGCGCCAGCGACGGCAGCCCTTTGACGAGGAGGCCATCCGCGACATTGCCGGGCGCAACTCCTGCCGCGCCTTCCTGCAGGTGCTGCCCGGCGGCACGGCGGGCACGGCCGACACGGTCTGTGCCACGGCCCAGGGCCTGGGCCCGCGCGAACCGCGCATCCAGACACCCATGAGCGAGGCGCCGCTTATCGGGGCGCCGCTTGTCCAGGGGCCCGCTTCGTGATGGGCAGCCACTGCCAATAGGTCAGGCAGCGCCAGATCCATTCCCAGGGGCCATAGCGGAAGCGACCCAGCCAGAGGTGGCAGAAGGCCAGTAGCCCGGCATAGACCAGGATGGCGATGCCCAGCACCTCCATGGTGCCGACCTCGCCGATCAGGTCCAGGCCCCAGCCATAGAAGATGATCTCGCCGATCAGCCCGCTCATCAGATAGACGGTCAGCGCCATCTTGCCCGCCGGCGCGAAGAAGCCGCGCACCGGCGCCGCGCAGGCCAGGTTCAGTAGCAGGGCGGCCGTGGCGATATAGCCCACGGCCAGCACCGGCGTGCCGGCCATGAAGGCGGCCTGGGGCGTGCTTTCGGCCGTGGCCAGGGCGCGCCCCAGCTCCATGGCCAGGCCCGCCGGCACGGCGACCAGTGCGATGGCCAGCAGCGTGCGGCGATGGCGCGTCACGTCGTGCAACAGGCCGGCCCGCCCGGTCCACAGCCCCAGCAGGAACAGCCCCACGATGTCGGTATAGCGCCACAGGCGTACCACCGACAGCTCGTCCGACGGCCCGAAGAAACGCTTCAGGTTGTGTTCCACCGTGGTCCAGAACGAGGGGTCGCTGTAGGCGGCCAGCGAGCGCAGCCCCTCGTACAGCATGCCCGGGTCGGCCACCGGCATGTCGCTGATGGCCATGGCGATGGGCAGGACCAGCAGCAAGATCAACGACAGGGTCAGCACCAGCCACTGGGGCAGGCGGAAGGCGACCAGCAGCAACAGGCCCAGGACCGCATAGTTGATCAGGATGTCGCCCCAGTAGAAGAAGGCCGCGTTGATCAGGCCGAAGCAGAACAGGAAGAAGATGCGCCGCAGATAGAGCGACAGGAAGGGCCGCTGGTTGCGAATGCAGCTGGCCAGGAACAGCGTGAAGCTGAAGCCGAACAGGAAGGAAAAGGCCGACAGCGACTTGCCCTTGACCAGCACGGCCAGCGTGGTGGCCGCCAGGCGGTCGCCCCCGCCCTGGACCGTGGCCAGGGTTTCGGCATTCAGGAAGTCCAGGCCGCTGATGCTGCGGATATTGATGATCAGGATGCCCAACAGGGCAATGGCGCGCAGCGCATCCACGGTGACAAGGCGACCGGCAGATTCACTGACCGTTCGTGCCGCTTGACGGCCAGTGGGGCTTGAGGCGTCCTGCATTCCGAGTGGGTACTTTGCCTGTCCTGGTACGTCCAGATTCGAACCTATCCTTGCTGCCGGTCTCCGTCCAGACGAAAGGGGTGGTGTGTGGGCACAGGCGGTTGGGCCAGGAAAATGCTAACGGCGTGGCCGTTGCCAAGTGCCTACCGCGCAGAGGTCTCCAGGATGAGGCTTCGAGTGCGCCATCACCCTGAGTAGCCGCCGTAAGGCGGCGTATCGAAGGGTGCGCTGCCTCAGGATGAGGTCGTTTCTAGTAATATTCTGTAATAAAAGAAAAAATGGTGCCGACGGAGTGATTCGAACACTCGACCTACTGATTACGAATCTGACGTTCCGCACGTATAGCGCGTTTATCACTGAATTATACTGAATGATATTGAGTGCTATTAAGCGATAAAATATCAAGAAAAACAATAGCATATGAATTCAGACGAAAAGCAGGCTCACCGCTATGAGTTAATCGCTCTTGCTATCTTTTTATATCCGCGCTGCTTCCAATTTGCTTCCAAATTTCCTAGCCTCTGATCTGGACAGATTGCAGGGGAGCTCTGGGCTTTCCGGAAACAGCAGGAGGTGAGTTGATATGGCCAAGCTTACAAAGCGCCTGATCGAGGCGACGGAGCCCGGCAGCAAGGGAGTGTTTCTCTGGGATGATACGGTGCGCGGGTTCGGCCTGCGGGTCTCACCGAATGGGCGGTGCTCATTCCTGGTGCAGTATCGCCTGCTTGATGGGAGGCAGAGACGGCGGACGCTCGGAACCTATCCCCTGCTGACAGTGGAGCAGGCACGCAAGAAGGCCTCTGCCTGGATTGTGAAAGCCCAAGAGGGGGATGATCCGGCAGAGTCCAAGGATCAGGAACGGCGTGCCGAGACCGTGGCGGAACTGGCTGACAGGTTCCTGGAGGAATACGCAAAGGTTCACAAGAAGAAGCGCAGCTATGAGGGCGATCGCCTGATAGTGAGCAAGCATATCAAACCCCGCCTGGGGAGCCTGAAGGCAGTGAATGTGACCAGGCGGGACGTAAGCCGCTTGCACCAGGCCATGCACGCCACCCCCTACAATGCCAATAGGGTTCTTGCCTGCCTGTCCAAGATGTTCAATTTCGCTGCGGATGACCTGCGCCGGGTGAAGTCTGGCTGGGTAAACCCCTGCCAGGGTGTTCGGCGCTATTCCGAGGAACAGAGAAAACGTTACCTCTCCATGCTGGAACTGGCTGCCCTGGGGGACGCCTTGACCCATGCGCAACATGAAGAGCTGTGCACCCCCGTGGCAATCTCTGCCGTTCGCTTGCTGGTCTTCACGGGCTGCCGGGCCTCCGAGGTCTTCACTCTGCGCTGGGAGCATGTGGACTTTGAACGGCAGGTGCTGCACCTGGCTGACAGCAAGGGCGGTCCAAGAGATGTCTTCCTTCCTGCACCTGCCCTGGCCCTGTTGCGTGAAATGCGGGAGGGCACGAAAGAGGCCTATGTGTTGCCGTCTCCCTCTGTACCAGACGCGCCCGTTCAGACGATCAAGAAGAGCTGGCAGCACCTGCGGGAGATCGCTTCCGTCTTCCTGTGGATGCGGTGTGAGGATCCAAAGGTATCCGAGGTTGTCAACGAGCTCTGGACGGAGCGTGAGCAGCTGCCTGACCTGGAGGCCTGTCAGGCAGCCCTGAAAGAGCAGCTGGGGGAAAAGTATCCCCTTTCCCCTGAAATGACGGACCTGCGCCTGCACGACCTGAGGCACAGCTTTGCCAGCGTGGGTGCCGGGGCCGGGTTAAGCCTGCCGATCATTGGGAAGCTGTTGGGGCATCAGCAAGTCGCAACCACGGCGCGATATGCGCACCTTGCAGCAGACCCCGTGCAGCAGGCTGCGGACCTGATCGGCAACCGCTTAAGCGATGCGATGGGTGTGAATTTTTCCGGAATTAATGGGGACGATCCTAAAAAGGTCGTGAAGCTCCGCAAGAGTTGAAGCCGGATTTAACGGCGCGCGCATTGGTAGGTGTATCCCGCCCCCTCTCACCATTTGCTGACAGTAGTGGACGGTAATTGACGATAAGGACTTTCTTATAACTATCTGAAAATAAATACGTTTGACGGTACGGACGATCCGGACGGTCCTATATTCTTTAACAGAGAAAAAATAAGAAAAGGGAAATAGTAGATATAAATCAACAGGTTAGATCCTATTCCCTGGGCGCAATAATTATCGGCAGAGCATGTGTTGCATATTTTGATTAATTATTAAGATTGCCGAAACTACCGTCCAGACCGTCTGTATCGTCAAAACCATTTAATATCAGACAATTAGGTTTGCGAGATTATTGCCAGTGATCGTCAAGGTATCGTCAAGTTGCCGTCCGCCTGGTCTCTGCCCACAGGCTTGCCCTTGCCTACCTGCCCGCCAGTATTGGTAGATCAGCCTAGGGGCATCCATCTCCCTCACCCCCAGGCGCGCGGGTCCTTCCTAGGGGATATCCCTTGTACGGGACCCGCAGCCGCGCCGCTTCGCCAGACTCTCAGGGCTGAGAAGTCCTTAACAGAGTTAACATCTGGGGTCTTGGCTTAACCGTCTGCTTAACACTGCAGCTGTCACGGGCAGTGAGCCGGGGTGCCATGAGTGGTCGGACGATCTGGAAGCTTCGGCGATCGGTGCGGTTGAGCCTGCCTGCCTTGCCCTGCTGGCAAGACCAGGCTTGAGGTAATGCGATGGAGTGAGGGAATAGGCTTCTCGGCCCCTGGCGCGCGGGTCCTTCCAAAGGGTGTCCCTCTTGTACGGGCACCGCAGCCGCAGAAATTCGCCAGCTGCAACAGCCACGTTTGATGCAACGGCGGTCCTTGCGCAACAGTGCAACAGTGGGGATCTGTGCCTGTTCAAGGGTGCGCTCAACCTGTCTGACACCTTCGGTTTGAACTATCGTGAGCTTCCGGATAGCTGTCCCGGAATCACACTTCCCTTCCGGATCGCCGTCCAGGCAGAGCAGAACCTCTTGCACTTCCTTGGGCAGGACCAAGGCGCGCATGCCACCAGTGGAAAGTGCAGCCCAGGTGGGCAGGTCGGGATCCGCACTCATGACGGACAGGGCCGTTTCGATGCCCTCAGCCAGAGCCAGTCTCGCGCCTGCCGGTGCCAGTCGGACAGCCCCGGCCTTGATCGGCCCCAACGTCATCTTGGTTTCCGGGACCGGGGCCTTGCCGCCGTCCGGAGACAGGAAGGTTCGATGGACCGCGACCAGGTGGAAGCTGTTGCCGTCCGGGGCCAGCCGCTGAACAGCGGATATCATCGCCGGGAAGTGTTGCCCGCTGGGGCCGTGCTTCGCCCTGGGGTGAAAGCGCAGCGCCGGGGGTAGAGGATCCACGGTGATTCCCCGGCTGCGCAGATAGCGTTCCGGCAAGATGGTCTCAGGCTCCCGGTTCCTTCAGCCGCACGTTTGCGCGGCTACCATTCGCCGGGAAGAAGACACCCCCAGCGCACGCGGTGGCCTTCCTCCTGGAGGCGGTGTCCGGGCTCAAGGCCTGCGCGTTCGCCTTCCGAGTCCCCGTCCTGGCAAGGCAGAGCCTCTCACCTTCTGGTGAGGGACCAGGGCGCCTGTGTGATTGATAGAGCGTGCCGACCAGGTGGACAGGGTGGCATCAGGAAGCGCACTCCACGGGGATGAGCACCCAAGGCCCATGGATACAGCAATGAGCGGGGATGGCCTGCCTGTCGATCGAGCGTTTATCCGGAGCCAATGTCTGGCCATGGCCCTTGGTCTTGCCGGGCCTGAAGTGGGCCGGGTCAGCCGGACAGTGCGGCGCGTCTGTCAGCTCTCCTGCCTGGCCATGCAGCGTCCAGGGATCGAGAACACGCCCGCCTGATTGTTCTCCTAACCGGCCCGGCCCAAGAGCACGTCATTGAAGTCGCGGCCTTCAGGGGGTCTGGCCAGGCGCACGCGGCGGCCTTCTTCCTGGAAGCGGTGTCCGGCCTCGAGGCCTGCGCGTTCACCTTCCGGATCGCCGTCCAGGCAGAGCAGGACCTTTTGCACCTCCTGGGGCAGGACCAGGGCGCGCATGCCACCGGTGGAAAGTGCAGCCCAGGTGGGCAGGTCGGGATCCGCGCTCATGACGGACAGAGCCGTTTCGATGCCCTCAGCCAGCGCCAGTCTCTCGCCTGCCGGTGCCAGTCGGACGGCCCCGGCCTTGATCGGCCCCAGCGTCATCTTGGTTTCCGGGACTGGAGCCTTGCCGCCGTCCGAAGACAGGAAGGTTCGATGGACCGCGACCAGGTGGAAGCTCTTGCCGTCCGGGGCCAGGCGCTGGACGGCGGATATCATCGCCGGGAAGTGTTGCCCGCTGGGGCCGTGCTTCGCCCTGGGGTGAAAGCGCAGCGTTGGGGGCAGCGGATCCACGGTGATTCCCCGGCTGCGCAGATAGCGTTCCGCAAGGGTGCCCTGTATCGGTTCGGCAGAGGCCCAGAGCTGGCGCGCCCATTCCCGCGTCTTGCCGCTGGTGTCCTGGTCTGTCTTCTGCCTGGGCTTGGGCGGTGCCGTCTTGCGGGGCGCGTCCTCATCGCTGAGCCCCAGCCAGGCCAAGGCCCACCGGCAGGCCTCTGCGGTATCGCAGCCCTGGGCAGCGCGTACCAGGTCCAGGGCGTCCCCGCTCTCACCGCTGGCGAAGTCCGACCAGACGCCCGCTCTTCCGCCCGTCAGGTGGACGCCAAGGGATTTTCCGGCTTCCCCTTGCGGGGATCCTGCACGCCATTCCGGTCCCTCCCGGCGGCCGCCGGGCAGAAGATCGGCGCAGAGCTGTTCAATCCTGTCTGAGAGAAGGTCGGAAAGTTCGCCTGCCGAATAGCGGTGCCGCTCCGGCATGGTCTCAGGCCCCCGGTTCCTTCAGCCGCACGCCGGCGCCCCCGCCATTCTCCGGGATGAAGACAACGCCCGCGTCCTCAAGGGCACGGCGTATGTCATCAACAGTGCGCGCCCTGAGCTCTTCCCCTCTCTCAAATCTGGAAATGGTGTCGGAAGAAACCTTGGCTGCCGATGCCAAATCACGAACGCCCCACCCCAGAGCAACGCGGGCCATGCGGCATTGAACCGGATGAAAATTCGTTACCACGTTACGATTTCCTTTGATAATCCTGATTTGTCCTGATATCGTAGCACCATTACGAATTCAGGACAACGCAAGGAACTACCGATGAACCGCAGCACACTCCGCCTGGTCATGAAGAAAGCCTGGGGCCGCGCCCGCAAGCTTCAGGTCCTGAACGGTGGTTCGGTGGTGCGCTTCCTGAGCATCGCCCTGAAAGAAGCCTGGGCCGAACTGAAGGCCGATCCCGTTCACCAGATGGCCCTGACCATGATGAGCGAAGCCAAGCGCCGCCGCCGTGAGGGTGTGCCCCTGGCCACCATGGGCCGCAACAGCCACGCCGCTGCCTACTTCTCCGCCTGCTGGTGAGCCCAGGAGGCGGGATCCAACACTGCTGCAAGAGAGGATCCCATGCCCAAGATCCACGACCCGGAAGAGCGCCAGGCCACCCTGAATGACCTGCGCCTGGAAATCGAGAATGCCCAGCGCATTGCGTCAGGCATTGGCGCCCTGGCCCGGAAGCTGGCCAGGGAAGGAAGGTCCGGTGCCCCGGAGGCTGTCCTGCTGGAAGCCGGGGCCGAACAGATTGCCGAGAGTACAGGCTATGCCCTGAACATGCTGTCCGATCTGCAGGAACCTTCGAGCAAGGTTCGTCCCTTCGGGCCGGTCGGCACGCGATCGGAACACTCCTGACCCGTCTTCCCACCGCAACCGCAATCCAAGGAAGTCCCTCATGAAGACCTTATTGAACTATGACTATGACCAGGCCAGCGGAGAGCTGCTGCCAGAGCATGCCGCCTGCATCTATCCGGAAAGCCTGCATGAAGCCTATCCGACCTATGGTGCCCTGCCCAAGGGGTGCGGCCTGTTGCCGGTTCCGGATGATCGCATGGAGCCGATCCTTTATCAGGGGGATCAGGCCGTGATCGACTATATGGACCGCAGCTTTGTGAGCGGGGAAATTTTCCTCCTGGTCAGCCGTCACGCCCCGAAGCTGTGGGAGGTGCGGCAGGTCCCGGAAGACCGCGCCCGAAACATTGGCGGGACAGGCCCCTATGTGACCATGCATGCCTTCAACCGCCCCCGCAGTGAGCGTGAATTCCATGCCTGGCGTGCATCGGGCAAGATGCTGCGCACCGCTGATGGCCCCCTGGGCCTGGAGCACTGGCAGGAATACTGCATCGGACGCTTGCTGGGGCGGTATCAGCCCCCACGTGAAGCAGCGATGTACGGATGGAAGTTGCCCGGCGCCCATCGCCAGTGACGCACGGCAGGGCCTTAACGAGGGCAGAGCTGGGGAATCACCCTGGCCACCTTCCAAGGTCCTTCAGCCTGCCGGCATGGGCCGGGGCCTGCCCGTCCTGGCGGTCACAGAAACCGGCCCATTTCGGACTTGGCTGACCCCCCTGCACCTGCCTAGACTTCTCAACACGGCTTGCAAGAGCAGCAGCCAGACAGGCGGCGCGGACCAGGGTGGCCACCCTTATGCCTTGACCCCACGCAAGGCCCCGCGCCGCCGCTACTGCAGCGTGGGGACGTGGGGATAATCATGACCTTGATGCACGAGGATACTGCGTACACGGCCTACCGGGGTGTTCCCTGGGCAGAGGCGCCTTTGTTCTATGCGTCGTCTGAGTGTTTGGAAAACTACGTCATGGCCGAGGGTGATGCGGCCAAGCAAATAGCTTATGCAGAGTTGCGTTCGGCTTTATGGCGCAAGCTATTCCCTAAACCCGATCGAGGACAACCGGCGCAACTGGTGGTCTATGGCCGTTTCTATTCCAGTGCTCACACCTTACAGAATGTGCGCCCTGAATTCCTAATGGATGATCAGGGCAATTCCCTGGTTGATGAAAAGACAGGCCGTCTTCTGTTGGGACTGGAGGGTCAGCCTTGCGCAGAGGGCTTGCTTGTGTGCCCAGGTGCAGCCTGGGCACGTGCAACAAATGGTCCTGAGCCGAACGACACTTACATGCCAGACCTGGTCTCACAGTTGCGTTTATGGGGGGATGCAAGAGAGCGGTCTCTGATTTGGAATGATGGCGCCAAGGACCTTCGTCAACAGAGCCTGAATGCAGCACTAACCATGCTGAGAGAGGGCAGGGTTCGACTTGAGGGGAGCGAATTCACACCAGATGTCCTCGAGCTTTTCGACTTCAAGCCTCTGCCGTCTGATCTATTGCTGTCAGTCCTGAACAGCTATCTGGAAGGTCCGCCCCGCGATCTTTATGCAATGCTATTGCACCATTTGGGAGGTTGGGGAAGCTTGAGATTGCTGCCGGTTTATCTTGCAGATCCGGAAGAGACAGAAGTTGATGCCAGGCTTTTACCTCGCTTCAAGTCCCACCCGGAAGACGCTGGACTGTCGTGGTTGCAGACTTATAGCAATCTCGTGAATGTTGAATTGTGGCATCAGCTCGACGATTTAGAGGAAGCTTTCTGGAAGCTCAGGCACCGTTACTCGGGAGCACTTCCTCTATGGGTGGACCTCGATAACAAACAGTTCACCTCGCCTCCCTGGCAACGTTTGAGCGCAGGTGTGCGTGAGCCCACAGTGCGCGGTGAGAGAATCCTCTCGGATCTTAACCGCGTCTATCTGGACTTCGATCCTGTGGAAGTAGATTGGGCGTCACAGTTCAATGCCGAATGGATCGAACTGGAAAAGAAGAGAGACGGCATCTGGAAGCAGTTGGAAAGGGAGCTTCTTTCCCTGCTGGACCGGGGTGTATTGGAATCCTGGGCCTATCTAGAAGACTATGCGGATCCACGCTCGCTCAGTTCCGAGGACCTGAAAGAGGCTCAACTCGCCAGGGACCCAAGCGAAGATCCGCTACAAGATGGCGATGATGATGATTGGTATCTCTCCGATGGTACGCTTGCCAAGCAGATCCGGTTCCGACTGACCGAGAAAGCCAAAGCAACACGACGTGGCCGCCGTAAAGGAGATACTAAAGAGAGAGTGGAATCCATCACCAGACGCCTTTCCTCTGTCCTAGCAAATATGCTGGAGACCAGACCTGAAGTCCGAACCATGACATTACAGAGCATCACTCAAGAGCTGCTATTAGAACACAAGGAGTTCGGTGAATACTGGGCCCCATCAACCTTTGAGAAAAAGGTTTCAGATCTTCTTAAAAGGGAACCCGCCCAGAAAACGTGGGAGCCACAGGATAAAGATGCAGGCAAGGATATCGAGAGAGACAAGGGGCGTGCCAATGAAGACAGCCAGCTACCTGGAGCATCGTCTGCAACTGGTTCAGCCAAGCCCTAGGTTTTGGCTCATGCCAGTCTGTCGAGCAACCGCCCTTGTTAAAAGACCAGTTAACTTTGAAAAAGAAAATCTCTGAAATTCTTTCCTCTTCCAGCAACAGCTAACACACGGAAAGCTGACCTTCAGAAGGTATGGAGGTCAGCAAATGCCAAGCACGGAAACCCCTGCCCCTTGCAGGGATGTAACTGAAGCCACGGAAACCTTTCTGAATGCCCTCACACGCCGGGACAGTGGGGGCGTGGTTCGGCTCTCTCCTGAGCTTGCAGCCAGCCTGTCAGCTCTGAACATTGAGCCGCACCACATCGCCGCCCTGGCGGTTGACCCGGCTTATCTGGACAGCGCCATAAACGAACAGGAGGCCGCCGCCCTTCTGGGGGTGGAGGTCCCTACCTTGCGCCGCTGGCGCCAGGCCGGGGACGGCCCGCCCTTCATGCATATCGGCCGCCTGGTTCGCTATCGCCGGGCGGACCTGGTGGCCTGGATGCGCAGCTGCCGCATGCGCCATGGCAAGGTTCCGCTCGAGGAGGGCGCGTAACCATGCGCTCAAGTCTGCCCTCATCCCTGCTGGCGGCCTGCACTCCTGAGATAGGGTTCTGTCCCTGTCAGAGCCTGCACCTGGCGCATGACTTCGGACGCCACGAGGCAGCGGCGATCGATGACCTCAGGCGCGGTCAGGTTGGCGAATGGGATGGCCTGCCCCTCTTCGCGGCCCTGGTGATCCGGCGGCGCTTTTCCTTCTACGGTCTGGAGCTGCCCACACTGCAGCGGATCTATGCCGGAACCTATGCCGTTCTGCCTTGCCCCAGCACCGGGGCGGGCCTGGTGCTTCATCGCCTGGCCAACTGCATCCGGCGCCGTGGTGAGCTTCCCGGAAACTACGGCCCTGTGTCCAGTCGCTGCCCGCGTGCAGGTACGCCCCAGACCTATGCACTTGCCCTGGAAGATCCCGGCCTGCGCATGCGCAGGGCCGCAATGGGAAAGGAGGACTTCTATGCCTGATCGCCATGAGAAAAGCTTTGGAGCCGAGCTGGCCAGTCGTGTCCGGAATGGTGTTCTGGAATGGGATGACTGCCTCTGTGGCACCAGGCGAGCAAAGAGGGATTGGCCCAAGCTGACCGAGCATGAAAAGCCCCATCTCTTCTTTACTGGCTTGGATGGAGTTACGAAAGATGGTTCGCCGCGCTTGCGAGTCCTGATTGTGAAGCGGCTGTTTCGCTGCACAAAAGGGCACGTTCATGAGGCGCGAAAAGCCGTATCCCTCTGCCCCTTTGGTCCAAGCCCTAACTGTATACTCGCCCATGGCGTGCCGCCGGAATGGAAGGACGGTGAGCCTTTGGGCGCGCGTACGCCTCACTGCACTGGACCCTTGGCCACTTCATACACCCTGGTGCCGTTGTCAGGTCCGCCCGCGCCGCCGTCTAAGATGCTGCCTGATCTTCAGCCATGTCCAGGTGCAGACGATCCCCGCCGGATCCGGACGTAAGCATGGCCGGTCATCAGTCGGGACAGTCTAGCCAGGCCGATGGCACCCCCTCTTCCCTGCCGGGAAAGCAGCAGGTGCGCAACGCGCTCGAGGATGCCAAAGAGCTGCCGCCGGTAACTGACAGTAAAGCCGGTGACACTGGCAAGGGGAGGGCGAAGAAGAAGCGTGGCAGGCCACGCAGCCGCATGCGCGGAGAGGATCTGGTTACGATGGTCTCCGGAGAAATAGAGCTCTGGAAGACGCCCGATAATCAGGCTTTCGCGACGATCCCGGTAAACGGCCACTTGGAGAACTCGCCTGTCAGCCAGTTGGGAGACTGGCTGATCAAGCGGGCCATAGACTACGGGAAGCCCGTGCCAGGAAGCCAGGCCGTCAATGACGCATTGGCAACATTCAAAGCAAAAGCCCGGTACGGGTCATTGGTGTTCCCGGTTCACCTGCGCGTTGCGGAAGGCCCTGACGGTACCCTGTATATCGACCTGGGGAATGCAGATTGGGAAGTGGTCAAGGTGACCCCCGAAGGCTGGTCCATTATCACTGACCCGCCCATAAAGTTTGCGCGCTCCAACCGATCGGCCCCGCTGCCACGGCCAATGCCCAACGGCAAACTGTCCGACCTCAGAAGCTTCCTCAACCTCCCTGACGACAATGACGAGAGCTGGTGCCTCACCCTGGCCTGGTTGCTCATGGCCATGCGGCCATCTGGTGGGCATCCCATCCTCATGGTGAGCGGGGAGCAAGGTTCGGCCAAGACCACCTTCACACGTGTGTTGCGCCGTATCGTGGATGACAGCCGGGTCATGGTAAGTTCCATGCCCGCCAACGAACGAGATTTCTTCGTGGCTGCGATCAATACCTGGGTGATGGCTTTCGACAACTTGTCGTTCATATCCGCAGCCGATTCCGACACCCTCTGCAAGATCGCCACAGGCACGGGCTATGGAACGCGCCGTCTTCACACTGACGATGAAGAAATGATCTTCGAGGGTGAAAGGCCGGTGATCCTGAACGGCATCACAGAGCTTTCCCACCGGCCTGACCTTACGGATCGCAGCATTAACCTGGACCTTCCCAGCATTCCGCCTGACAAGCGCGAAGGGGAAAAAGCCGCCAAGGCCAGGTTCGACGCCGAGCGACCCTACATCTTCGGGGCCTTGCTGGATGTTCTGTCGGGGACGCTTGCCCACTTGGATGATGTTGAACTGCAGGAATCCCCGCGCATGTACGATTTCGCGCAGCTGGGTGTTGCCATGGAGCAGGCCCTGGGATGGGAAGAGGGTACGTTTCTGACTGCCTATCAGAACAATATTCTTAGGGCGGAGCAGGCAACCTTCGAGAACAATCCTTTTGCAGTCGCGCTCCTGGACTATGTTGCCAAGGAATATGAGAGGAAAGGGGATACATACTTCTCATTCACGCCTGAAGAGCTCCTCGAAACACTGGATAGGTCCGTGGACGAGGCAACACGGAAAATCAAGGCCTGGCCCAAGGCTGCAAATAAGGTGCGAGGAAATATAAAGCGAACCCAAACGTTGTTAAGGAGTCGTGGTGTTGACCCCGACCAACGTTATTTGGACGGAAAACATAAAGACGAGCATGGCAATCGGTGCATTGCATTCACTTACAATCCCAATATCACCTGATCGGTAGTGCGATTGGGGCGGCTCCTTGACCCTCTTCAATCCCTTATACCCTGCTGGCACTGCAGACAGGGTCATTCTTCGTACTGTCTTTATCCATGAAGCCTATCTGGTATCAGGCCTGCCAGAAGAACAGCAGATCACCGTAACCCCAGATGATCGTCCCCAGGATGGCCATGAAGATAGCGATCCTCTGAAACATCAGCTCTACTGGGGTATCTGAGGTAAGTGGTAGGTTCACAAGTAACGAAGCCTCTATATCCTGATGCCTGGTTTTCGCGACCTTCCTTGTTTCGAGGAATTCCAGCCAGACAGCAAAGAGCACCATCAGCGATCCTGCACGCTGGAACCAGGTGCCCCCATCAGATAGCAGCCAACTCAGCAGCAGAGACCCCAGGGCGGGCAGAACAGCCAGTGCGGTTAGTGTCCACTCTGTCAGGTAGTCTTTCGAAAACGATTTCCTCAGGTCACTCAGAATTGCTTGGGAATGATCTGCTCCCATTCACCCCTCTCTTGATGGGCGGTTGGACGCCCTGCCATTTCACGGGTATTGATGCTCCCTGGTAACCAGTAACTGCGATGGTGAGCCAATAGCAAGGTAGACGTGCAAGGGGGTATGGCATGGAACAGGAGCTGGTCTCTCAGTTGCTCATGCGTGTGGCAGAGCTACAAGCCACCGTGGAGAGCCAGAAGCCTTCGCTTTGGGCAACACTTGGGCCGCCCGCTATTACAGGCATTGTCGGCTTCCTGGCGGCAATTGTGCCGACAGCCTGGCTGGAACGGCGAAGAGTGAAGCATCAGGCCCACACGCTCCGGCGATCCCTGATCGCTGAGGTTTCGGCGATCTGCGAAATAATACGGGTGCGCCAGTATCTCGAAGGTTTACAGGCAGGAGCTGAGGGCAGGATTTCTTACTTCACCGTCCCCATTCCGGAAGACTATTTCAGGGTCTATAGGGCGAATGTCGATAAGCTTGGGACGCTGGATCAGGAAGATGCCTTCCGTTTCGTGCGGTTCTATCAAATCCTCGAGAGTGTCATTCAGGATGTTACCCCAGGTGGGGTCTTGTACACTGGCCAAGGTGGAACGAAAGGCTTCAAGCAGGCCTATGTCCTGATGCAGTCAGCAGTCTATATTGCAGAGGAACTGATATCCGGACATCGTTAAACGGTGCAGGGGCAGGAATAAAACATTCCCCATGTTTTTCCACCGGCTGCCCTGGTGGCTTCTGGTGACGTGGAAGTGATAGCCCTCACGCTGGGTTGTGCCGGTATTGGCAGGCCAGACTCCGCAGCCCCTGAAATTTATTCCCGTGCTTCCAATTTGCTTCCAAACGAATTTCGCGAGCGCCAACCTTAATTTGGCGTCCGTCGTAAACATTTGATTATACATATAAAAAATGGTGCCGACGGAGTGATTCGAACACTCGACCTACTGATTACGAATCAGTTGCTCTACCCCTGAGCTACGTCGGCGACGCCGAGAGGGCGGCTATACCTAGTGCAGGATAGGGGGCTTCGTCAATGTTCCAGAACGAGGTTCAGGTATGTATCATGCCCGCCCAGAACAACGAAGAAACCGGGAAGACGATGAGCGGGTCTGCAGGCGATCAGGGGTCGGGCGAAGGTGAGTCCCGGGGCGGGAACGAACTCCATCGGGACGGTGCGGACCGGGAAAAGACCCAGGCCCCGGAGGGAAGTATAATGGGCGACGGCGGAGCGGGGCGCGGCAGGGATTTGGATGGTGGCCTGGAGGAGGAGAGCTATCGCGCCATCTTCGAAACGGCCCAGGTCGGGCTCTATCGCTCTTCGCGCGACGGGCGCTTCCTGATGGTGAACCAGGCCCTGGCCGACATCCTGGGCTATGACTCGCCCGAACAGCTCTGCGCCGAATGCCGCTTCACCACCGGACAGCTCTATCTGGACCCGAACTGGCGCGAGATGATGGTGAAAACCCTGGAAAGCCGGGGAAAGATGGACTCCACGGTCTGTCAGGTGCGCCGGCGTGACGGTGCCGTGAGATGGGTGCGCCAGGCCGCGCGCATGATGCCGGGCAAGGACGGGGATGCAGACTATTTCGTCGGATCCTTCGAGGACGTCACACAGCAGGTCGAGGCCATGCAGCGCCTGCGCGTGGCCGAGGCCAGCTATCGCAGCCTGTTCGAGCATGCGCGCGAGGGCATCTATCGCAGCTCGCTGGAGGGGCGGCAGCTGCGCGCCAATCCGGCCCTGGTCCGCCTGAACGGCTATGACAGCGAAGAGGAACTGCTGGCCGCCGTGGGCAACATCGCCGACGAGTGGTACGTGGAGCCGGGCCGGCGTGCCGAGTTCGAGCGCGTGATGGCGGAACAGGGCGAGGTCGTCAACTTCGTCTCGGAAGTCTATCGCCACCGCACCCGCGAACGCATCTGGGTCAGCGAGAACGCGCACCTGGTGCGCGCGGCCGACGGGGCGCCGCTCTATTACGAAGGCTCGATCCGCGAGATCACCGACGAGCGCGCCGCCGAGGCCGCCCTGTTGGACGCGCAGCGCAGCGCCGAAGAGGCCAACCGCGCCAAGAGCCGCTTCCTGGCCGGGATGAGCCACGAGCTGCGCACGCCGCTGAACGCTATCATCGGCTTTTCCGACCTGATCCTCAGCGAGCTCTACGGCCCGCTGGGCAGTGCGCGCTATCGCGACTACCTGCAGGACATTCGCGGCAGCGGGCACCTGTTGCTAAACCTGCTGAACGACATCCTGGACCTGTCCAAGGTCGAGGCCGGGATGATGGAGTTGACGGAGCGTGCGGTGGCGCTGCCCGACCTGTTGCAGGACTGCCTGCGTATGCTGGAGGCCCGCGCCCGCACGGCGCAGGTGGAGCTGCGCCTGGAGCTGCCGGCGGAGCTGCCGCGGCTGCGCTGTGACGAACGGCGGCTGCGGCAGATCGCGATCAACTTGCTGTCCAATGCCGTGAAGTACAACCGGCCGGGCGGGCAGGTGCTGATGAAGGTGCAGCAGAGGCAGGACGGCGGCCTGGACCTGGAGGTGACGGACAGCGGCATCGGCCTGTCCGAACAGGATGCGGCCCGGGTCTTTCAGCCCTTCGTGCAGATCCAGGCCGAGGACAGCGACGCCCCCAGCGAGGGCGTGGGCCTGGGCCTGCCGCTCTGCCGCGAGCTGATGGAGATGCACGGGGGCCGGGTGGTGCTGGACAGCCAGCTGGGCGAGGGCACGCGGGTCACGGCCAGCTTTCCGGCCGAGCGCAGCGTGCCGCCAGAGGGGGCGTGACGGGGACGGATCGTGTGGTCCGGGGTCAGCTTTCGGGCGGCCAGGCCAGAACCCGGCCGTCGGCGCAGAGTTCAAGGGGTACCGGCGGCAAGTGATCGCCCTTGCAGGGGCCGGCCACGCAGTGGCCCTGCTCGGGCGTGAAGAGCGCGCCGTGGGTGTGGCAGAGCAGGTGCCGGCCGTCGCGCGTCAGGAACTTGTCGGGGAAGATCTCCAGCGGCGTGCCCAGATGCGGGCAGGCGTTCACATAGCCATGCAGCTGCCGTCCCTGGCGCACGACGATGACGGACAGGCCGTCGGTGCGCCCGTCCATCCCCCCGTCCGTTCCCCAATCCATCCACCCGTCTGTCCCTTGGGGCGGCAGGTCGAAGCCCCGTGCGCCGCCGTCCGGCAGGTCGTCCAGGTGGCAGAGGGCAATTGGGGTTGGATCGTGCGCCGGCGCCATGGCGTGCCGGCTCAGGCCTCGGTCCCGGCCAGGCCGCAGATGACCTTCCAGTGCTCCTCGGACACCGGCACCACCGACAGGCGCGACTGGCGGATGAGCGCCAGGCCGTCGAGGCGCGGGTCTTCCTTCATCTGCTGCAGGGTCACCGGCGTTTCCACCGGCTTCACCGCCTCGACATCCACCATGCCGAAGCGTCCGCTCTCGTCCGTGTGGTCGGGGTAGTACTCCTTCACCACGCGCACAATGCCAACGATGCGCTTCTCGTTGACGGAGTGATAGAAAAAAGCCAGGTCGCCGACCTTCATGGCCTTCATGTTGTTCGAGGCCTGGTAGTTGCGCACGCCGTCCCAGTGGGTGCGCTTGTCACGGACCTGGTCGTCCCAGGACCAGGTGTTGGGTTCGCTTTTCAACAGCCAGTACGCCATGGGGCCTCTTGCCTTCCTCGTGAGTGTTGCCTCTGCTGAATCTTACCTCTGCAGAGTCTTACATTTGCGGACTTACCCATGCAGGAGCGGTCTGTAAAGCCGCGCAGGGCGCAGGCGTATAGGTAAGGCGCATGATGGATCAGGCGCATGATGGATCAGGCGCATGATGGATCAGGCTGCGGGGAAGACGCGCTTGGTGGCGCGGATATCGACGTTCTCGAACAGGCCGGCGCGGGCGTAGGGGTCACCGGCGGCAAAGGACTCTGCCGCGTTGCGGTCGGGCACGTCCAGGACGATCAGGCTGCCCGCCGGGGTCTGGCCATCCTCGCCCATCAGGGGGCCGGCATAGACCAGCTGGTCCGCGTGGCCCTGAAGATAGGCCAGGTGCGCCGGCCGCTTCTCCTTGCGCAGGGCAAGGCCGTTGGCTTTGTCGTGACAGATCAGGGCGAAAAACATGCGCCGGTCTCCGCTAGTATGTCTTTATTTCTTGTCTTTTGCCGGAAAGCGTACCGCAGCACTGGCGCGGGGGGAAGACTTCAGGTGCTATCGGCCTGTACTTTACTTTCAGGCGGTTTCCTTCTTGAGCGGGCGGGCCAGCATGGCCTGGATCGTCTGTTCCAGGTCGGCACCGCGGTTGACCACGGCATCCACCGCGCCGGCGATGGGCAGCTCCACGCCCAGGCGGCGCGACAGCAGGCTGGCCGCCTGGGCGGTGTAAATCCCCTCGGTCACGCCGCGGCTGGCGGCCAGGGCCTGGTCCAGGCTGTCGCCACGGCCCAGCGCATGGCCCAGGGAATAGTTACGCGAGGCGCGGCTGGTGCAGGTGAGCGTCAGGTCACCCAGGCCCGACAGGCCCATGAAGCTGTCGCGCCGAGCCTCCAGCTGCGTGCCCAGGCGCGCCATCTCGGCCAGGCCCCGGGTGATCAGGCCGGCGCGCGCGTTCTGCCCCAGGTCGCGGCCCTCGACGATGCCACAGGCGATGGCCACCACGTTCTTAAGGGCGCCGCCGATCTCGGCCCCGCGCGGATCGTCGGACAGATAGGGGCGGAAGGCGCCGCCCGCCAGGGCGCCGGCCAGGCGGCTGCCGGTCAGCCGGTCGCGGCAGGCCAGCGTGACGGCGGTGGGAAGCCCGCGTGCCGCTTCCTCCGCGAAACTGGGCCCCGACAGCACGGCCAGGGGCTGGCCGGGCAGGGTCTCTTCCACCACCTGGCTGGGCAGCTTGCCGCTGTCGCGCTCGATCCCCTTGGCGCAGATCACCAGCGGACAGTCGGCGGGCAGGCGGCCGGCCAATGCTGTGCAGAGATCGCGCAGGCCCTGGGCGGGAATGGCCAGCAGGACGGCCTGCGCCGAGTCCAGGCAAGCGTCCAGGTCGCTGCTGGCGCGCACGGTCGCGTTCAGCGCGATGCCGGGCAGGTGGCGCGGGTTCTCCTGGCGGCTGTTGATCGTTTCGGCCAGCTCGGCGTCGCGGGCCCAGAGCGTGACCTGTCCGCCGTCCCGTGCGGTGATCTGGGCAAGTGCGGCGATCTGGGCCAGGGCGGTGCCCCAGGCGCCGGCGCCCAGAACGGCGATGTTGTGCAGCATGGTCGGTCTCCTCCTATGCGCCTCGATTCATGCGTCCTGGGGCTCCGGGACAGGGCGCGCGCCGGGGGGCTGCAGCTCCGCCAGCGGCCAGCGCGGCCGGGCGGGGAAGTCCAGCGGTGCGGAGTCTCCAAGCCGCAGGCGCTCCAGGCCGGCCCAGGCGATCATGGCGGCGTTGTCGGTGCAGAGCTTGAGCGGCGGCGCCACCAGCCGTGTGTCCACTTCGCCGGCCAGGCGGTCCAGGCGGGCGCGCAGGGCCGCGTTGGCGGCGACCCCGCCGGCGACCACCAGCGGGCCCGGCTGGCCGCGTTCGGCCCGGAAGCGCGCCAGTGCGTTGCGGCAGCGGTCCTCCAGGATGTCGGCCACGGCGGCCTGGAAGCTGGCGGCCAGGTCCCGGCGGTCCTGCAGGCTCGGCGCCTCGAGCTCGGACAATGCCTGGCGCACCGCGGTCTTCAGGCCGGAAAAGGAAAAGTCGCAGCCGGGGCGGCCCTTCATGGGCCGGGGCAGGGCGAAGCGGCCGGCGTCCCCCTGCTTTGCCGCCTGCTCCAGGGCCGGCCCGCCCGGATAGCCCAGGTCCAGCAGCTTGGCCGACTTGTCGAAGGCCTCGCCGGCGGCGTCGTCCACCGTGCCGCCATAGCGCTGGTAGCGGCCGACGCCGTCCACGGCCAGCAGCTGGCAGTGCCCGCCGGAGACCAGCAGCAGCAGGTAGGGGAAGGACACATTGTCGCTGAGCCGCACCGTCAGGGCATGGCCCTCAAGATGATTGACGGCCAGGAAGGGCAGATCGTGCACGGCGGCCAGTGCCTTGGCGGTCATGACACCCACCAGCACGCCGCCGATCAGCCCGGGACCCGAGGTGGCGGCTACGCCGTCGAGCTGCCCGAAGGACAGTCCGGCCTCCTCCATGGTGGCGGCGATCAGGCGGTCGAGATGCTCCAGATGGCTGCGCGCCGCAATCTCGGGCACCACGCCGCCGAACTCCCGATGCTCGGTGATCTGGGACAGCACCTTGTGCGCCACGATGGTCCGGTCGTCACGGACCACGGCGGCGGCGGTCTCGTCACAGGAGGTCTCGATGCCCAGTACCAGCATGTATTTCGTCTCAAAGCAATTGCGCGTGCGCGGGGCCTGCGGGCCTTTATCCTCCCGCCTAGCTATGCCTATAACTGGCACTGCCCCGGGGCAAGCGAAAGACGCCCACTGGATTAAATGATGCACCGGGGAACTATTTGTAGAATTTGAGGGGAAAGACACAGCGGCATGCCTCTTCTGAAACTGGGAACGCGCGGCAGCCTTCTGGCGCTGGCACAGGCCGAGGAGGCGAAGCGCCTGCTGGCGGCGGCCCATCCCGAGCTGCGCGCCGAGGACGCCATCGAGATCGTGGTCATCAAGACCACCGGCGACCGAGTGCTGGACCGGCCGCTGGCGGAGATCGGCGGCAAGGGCCTGTTCGTCAAGGAAATCGAGGAGGCGTTGGGCGACGGTCGGATCGACGCCGCCGTGCACTCCATGAAGGACGTGCCCACCTGGCTGCCCGACGGCTATGCTATCGCGGTCATCCTGGAACGCGAGGATCCGCGCGATGCCTTCTTCTCGCTCCATGGCGCGTCTCTTGCCGACCTGCCCCGGGGCGCCCGGGTGGGCTCGGCCTCGCTGCGCCGTCAGTCGCAGATCCGCCATGCGCGCCCGGACCTGGAGGTGGTCAACTTCCGCGGCAACGTGCAGTCCCGCTTGCGCAAGCTGGAAGAGGGACAGGTCGATGCCACCCTGCTGGCGCTGGCCGGGCTGAAGCGCCTGGGACGCGAGGACCTGCTGCAGGCGGTGCTGCCGGTCGAGGAGATGCTGCCGGCGGCCGGCCAGGGCGCCATCGGCCTGGAATGCCGGCAAGGGGATTCGCGTACATTGGAGTACGTACGATCGATCGACCATGCGGAAACCTCCATCCGCGTGAACGCCGAGCGTGCCTGCCTGGACGTCCTGGAGGGCTCCTGCCGTACGCCGATCGCCGCCCTGGCCGAACTGTCGGGCGACGAGCTGCGCCTGCGCGCCCTGGTGGCGGAACCCGACGGCAGCGCGCTCAACCGGGCCGAACGCAGCGGGCCGGCGGACCAGGCCGTGGAGATCGGCCGCGAAGTGGGGCACGAGCTGCGCGAGGCGGCAGGCGAGGCCTTCTTCGAGGCCCTGAAGGACCTGTTCTGAGATGCGCCTGCTGCTGACCCGGCCGCGTGCGGATGCTGAGGAAACCCTGGCGGCGCTGGAGACCAGGGGGCATCAGGTCTGGCTGGAGCCGCTGCTGGAGATCCAGCCGCATGAAGATGTTCCTCTCGACCTGGAGGGGGTGCAGGGGCTGGTGATCACCAGCCGCAACGGATTGCGCGCCTATCTGCAGACCTCTGCGCGCCGCGACCTGCCGGTCTATGCCGTGGGGCCGGCCAGTGCCGAGGCCGCGCGCCAGGCCGGTTTCGCTGAAGTGCACTCGGCCGACGGGGACGCGGTCAAGCTGGCCACCTTGATCCGGCAACAGGTCGATCCCGCGGCTGGTGCCCTGCTGCATCCCTCGGGCCGCGACGTGGCCGGCGCCCTGGGCGCGCGCCTCGAGGCGGCGGGGTACGATCTGCGCCGCGTGGTGCTGTACGAGGCGCGCGCCGCCCGTGCGCTTTCGCCCGCGACATCTGCGCTCTTGCGGGGCGGTACTCTGGATGCTGTACTTCTTTTCTCTCCCCGTACGGCGGAGACCTTTGCTAGACTGGTTCAGCAGGAAGGGCTGGGGTCCGCCAGCGCGGGCCTGCAGGCCTTCTGTCTCAGTCCGGCCGTGGCGGCTGCGGCCGGCAGCTTCTGGCAGGCCGTGCATACGGCGGAAAAGCCGAATCAGGCGGCCATGCTGGCCCTGATCGATGGGATGGACCCCGGAACGGGTGAACAGGAAAGCGGAAAAGGAAGCAGATGACCGAGGATAACGGCGAGAGCGAGACACCGCGCAAACCCGAGGACACCAGCAATTCGGCCGAGGCCGTCATCGCACGTTTCGGCGGGTTGCGGCCGATGGCCACGAAGATGGGGCTGGCCGTCTCCACCGTTCAGGGCTGGAAGAACCGCGCCCATATTCCCCTGTCACGCCACGACGAGATCCGCGCCGCGGCGGAAAAGCATGGCATCGCACTGGACGAGGACGAGCTGACCCGCGCCTGTGGTGAGGAGCAGCAGCCACAGGCTGCGGCGGCAAGCGAAGCCGGCAGCGAGTCTGCCGGGCGGGCCAAGGGAGACGAAAAGACCGCGAGCGCCACGGAAGCCCCGCGCACCACCGAGGATGTCTGGCGCACGCGCGAGCCCGCCGCCCCGCGCACCGACACTGCTGATTCGACGCAGGCCCAGGGGGCAACGGAAACACCAGCGCGCCGCAGCGCAGCCCCGGCTTTGGTGGCCGGCGCCGTCCTGCTGGTCATCGGGGCGGGGGCCGCCGTGATCACCCGCGACGCCTGGCTGCCGCTGGTGGATGGGCAGGCCGCCAGCTCGACCCAACAGACGGCGGAACGTCTGCAAGCCATCGACGGGCGCCTGGAGCAGTTGCAGAACGACCGCAACGGGTTGACCCAGGACGACCTGAAGCCTCTGGCATCGCAACTTGAAGGCCTGGATGAGCGGATGGCGGAACTGGCCGGCCAGGTCGAGCAGGTCAGCCGCACGGCCGGTCAGGAACAGGACAGCCTGGACAGCCTGAACGATCAGGTCGGCCAGCTTTCGGGCCGGCTGGACGAGATTTCCGGCAATCTGCCGGGCGGCGAGGTCTGGCAGCAGCAGATGGGCAAGCTGGAGGACCAGCTGAGCCAGATGACCGATGCCGCCTCGCAGATCCGCACCCGCGCGGAATCGCAGACGGCGGCCGCCTTCGCCGTCGGCCAGCTGCGCGAGGCCGTGCTGCAGGCCCGGCCCTATGCGAACGAGCTGGCGGCGGTCAGGCGCCTGGACGGCGTGGGCGCGGATATTGCCGAGCCGCTGCAGCAGCTCGAGGACGGGGCCGAACAGGGCGTGCCCTCCCTGGCGGAACTGAAACGCAGCTTTCCCGCAACGGCACGCGCGATCGTCCGCCAGGCACGCGAGGAGCGCGCCGACAGCTGGGCCGAAGAGATCTGGAACCGGGCCTCGGCGCTGGTGACGGTGCGCCCGGTGGGCGAGCGCGACGGTGCCGATGCCGAAGCGATCGTGGCGCGGGCGGAACGGCGCCTGGAGGAGGACCGGCTGCCCGCCGCGGTCCAGGAACTCGAGACTCTGCAGGGGCCGCCGGCCGAAGCGGCGTCCGACTGGCTGGCGCAGGCCAAGCGGCGCCTGCAGGCCGAGCAGGCCCTGAAGTCACTCGGCCAGAGCGTCTATGACTCCCCGGCGTCCCCAAGTGGACAGGAGGCGGATGGACAGGACGCGAGTGGACAGCAGCCGGACGCGAGCGACCCGGACGCACAGGATGGGAGTGACAGCTGATGTGGCGCGGCATTCTCTTCTTCATCAAGCTGGCGATCCTGGTCGCCATTGCCGTCTGGCTGGCGGAACAGCCCGGGGCGGTCTCCATCGAATGGTTGGGCTACCGCGTGGACACCACGGTGGGCCTGCTGCTGGCCGCGATCTTCATCCTGATGGTGGTCGGCGCGCTGGCCTATCGCTTCTGGCGTGCCTTGCGCGGGGCGCCGCGCTCCCTGGCGCGGGCGCGTCAGCGCAGTCGCCGGCGCAAGGGCTACGAGGCGCTTACCAACGGGCTGGTGGCGGTGGCCGCCGGCGATGCGCCCAAGGCCAACAAGTGGGCCGGCCGGGCCAGTCGCCTGCTGGAGGAACCGCCGCTGGTGCGCCTGCTGGAGGCCCAGGCCGCCCAACTGGATAACGACGAGCCGACGGCCCGGGAACGCTTCACGGAAATGCTGGAGTACCGCGAGACGCGTTTCCTGGGGCTGCGCGGCCTGTTCCTGCAGGCCATGCGCGACGGCGACGAGGAAGCCGCCCGGCGTTATCTGGAGCGGGCGCGCAACCTGCGTCCCGAGACCCCCTGGGTCCTGAATGGCCTGTTCGAGCTGAGCGAGCGTACCGGTGACCTGGGACGTGCCGAGGAAACCATGCGCGAGATCGAGAAGCAGCACCTGCTGCCCCGGCCCGAGACCAACCGCAAGCGCGCCGTGGTGCTGGTGGAAGCCGCCGAGGCGGCCGAAGCTGCGGGCGATACCGCGACCGCACGGCGGCACCTGGACCGCGCCCTGAAGCTGGAGCGCGGCTTCGTGCCCGCCATCCTGCTGGCCGCGCGCCTGGACCTGCAGAAGGGGCGCAAGCGCCGCGCACGCAAGCTGCTGGACCAGGGTTGGCGCGAGCAGCCACATCCCCGGTTGGCCGAAGTCGCCCTTGAGGAACCGGGCCTGGCCGACAAGCCCTATGAACGGATCAAGCGCATCGAGCGCCTGACACACAGCCATCCGGACCATCCGGAAAGCCGGATCGCGCTGGCGTCCGTGAATCTGGATGCCGAGCTCTGGGGCGAAGCCCGCTATCACCTGAAGAAGTTGCTTGAAAGCACGCCGGAACAGCGAGTTTTCCGCATGATGGCCACCCTGGAAGAGCGCGAGAACGGCGATTTGGAGAAGGCCGCGGAGTGGCTGCGCCGGGCGGAGGAGGCCAATCCCGACCCTGCATGGATCTGTGGCAGCTGTGGTGCGATCTCAGGAAAGTGGAATGCCCACTGCGGGGTCTGCAACGCCTTCGACACGCTGCTCTGGCGTTCGCCGCGCCACAGTTCGATGAACCTGATCGGTACGCCGCCGGTGGAGGTCGAGCAGGTCCAGGACGGCGAGTTCAGTGAGGCGCCACCAGAGGAGTCCCCCGAAGAGCCGTCCGAGGCGACGGAGTCGGAGAGCGCGCCTGAGGACTCCGAGGATACGGAGAAGGCACAAGCGCACGAGAAGGCTCAGTCGGCCTGAAGCGCTTCCAGGAAACGTTCCAGGTGGCGCGAGACTTCGGCGCGGTCCCGTTCGGCCAGCATCTCCTCTGCCAGCGTCTCTGCCGCTGACAGCCGCAGCAAGCGCGTGCGCGCCTTCACCCGCGGCAGGGCTTTTGGCCCCATGGACAGCTCGCGCACGCCCAGCCCCAGGAAAAGCCCCGTGTAGCGCGGGTCGGCGGCCATCTCGCCGCAAACCGAGACCGGGCGGTTCCAATGCCGAGCGGCGGTGATGGCTTCGTGGATCAGGCGCAGCACACCGGCATGCAGCGGGTCGTAGAGGTTGGCCACGCGTTCCTCGCCCCGGTCGATGGCCAGAGTGTAGGAGATCAGGTCATTGGTGCCGATGGCAAAGAAGTCGGAGACCTCTGCCAGGGCATGGGCGGCCAGCGCGGCGCCTGGCACCTCGATCATTACGCCAAGCGGTGGCAGCGGGTCGGGCAGCTTCACGCCCTCTGCGCGCAAGTCGGCCGCCACCTCCTGCAGGATGCCGCGCGCCTCGACCACCTGATCCGTCGAGGAGATCATGGGCAGCAGGATGCGTATGGGCCCGCTGGCGGAGGCCCTGAGAATGGCCGAGAATTGCGTGCGCAGCAGCTCGGGCATCCTCAGGGACAGGCGAATGGCGCGCAGGCCCATCGCCGGATTGGGAGAGGTCCCGATGTGCTGACCCAGCGAGGGTGCAAGCTTTTCGCCGCCCACATCCAGCGTCCGGATCGTCACCGGCAGGGGAGCCATATCGGAGACGATCTGTCGGAGCAGGCGGGTCTGTTCTTCCTCGCCGGGCAGGTCCTCGCGGTTCATGAAGAGGAATTCCGTGCGCAGCAGGCCGATCCCCTCGGCGCCGACGTCACGGGCCTGGGAAATCTCGGAGGGCAGCTCCAGATTGGCCTGCAGGGTCAGCCGCGTACCGTCCAGCGTTTCCGCAGGCAGGTTGCGTATGCCCGAAAGTGCGCGGACGGCGGCGGCCTGCTCCTTGCGCCGTTCTTCATAGAAGGCCAGGCGCTCGGGGCCAGGGTTGAGGAAGATCAGGCCTTCCTCACCGTCCAGGATCGCCGGAGTACCTGGTGCGATCCCGGTCAGAAGGTCCGAGACGCCCAGCACGGCGGGCAGGCCCAGCGCGCGCGCCATGATGGCGGTGTGCCCCTCGGCGCCGCCCAGCACCGCGGCGAAACCGCCGATGCGGGCCGGGTTCATCAGGGCCGTGTCGGCGGGCGTGATCTCCTCGGCCACGATGATGGAGTTGCGCGGCAGGCTGTCATAGCTCTGGAAATAACGGTCGGTCAGGTTGCGCAGGATGCGCTGGCCCACGTGCTGGACCTCGCTGCCGCGGCTGCGCAGATAGGGGTCCTCCATGGCATTGAAGGTACCGGCAATCTCCTCGATCTCGGTGGCCACGGCCGCTTCGGCATTGACCTGTTCCTGCTCGATGCGCCGCGCCACCCCGCTGTGCAGATGGCCGGACTGCAGCATCTGGTCGTGGGCTTCCAGCAGGTAGCCCAGCTCCTCGGCCGAGGAGCCGTGGAAGTTGGTGGCGCGCTGGCGCAGCTTGCGCAGCTGACGGCGCGCCTTCTCCACCGCCTTTTCGAAACGTGCCAGCTCGGCAGGCACCTCGTCGGGCACCAGTTTCTTTTCGCTGACCGGTACGTCGCCTGGTTCGCGGAAGAAGATGTGTCCGATGGCGACACCGGCCGAGACCCCAAGCCCCTGCAGGATGCGTTCCTCCGCGGCGCTGGGGGTATCTGTGCCGTTATCGGCGTTGGGGTCAGTCTTCATCGAATTTGCGCCTGATCAACTCTTCCAGGGCGTCCAGGACTTCGGTGGCATCCGGGCCCTGGGCCTGCAGTTCCAGTTCACAGCCCGGCCCCGCTGCCAGCATCATCAGACCCATGATGGAGGAGCCGGTAACCTGCTGGTCCCGGCGGATCACCAGGACCTCGGACTGGTAGGTCGCAACCAGCTTGACGAACTTGGCCGCGGCGCGGGCATGCAGGCCCTTGCGGTTGCAGATCGTGACCTGACGGACCGCCGTTTCCTCAGAGGGTATGTCGCCGCTGTCCAAGGCCTGTCTCCTAGCAGGAGGTTTCGTCTTTCAAGAGCTGGGATGCGATGTGGATGTACTTCCGTCCCGCCTCCTGTGCCTGCCGGACGGCGCCGGGAAGCTTTTCGCGGTCACGCACGCTGGCCAGCTTGATCAGCATGGGCAGGTTGATGCCAGCAATCACCTCGACGTTCCCCTGCTCCAGGACGGAGATGGCCAGGTTCGAGGGAGTGCCGCCGAACATGTCCGTCAGGATGACAACGCCGTCGCCTTCGTCTACCTGCGCGACCGATTCGATGATCTCCTGGCGGCGCTGCTCCATGTCGTCTTCGGGGCCGATACAGATCGCCAGGGTGTTGGGCTGCGCGCCCACGACGTGCTCCATGGCCGCCACGAATTCGCGGGCCAGGTTGCCGTGGGTCACCAGGACGAGACCAATCATTCTACCTCCTTGCCGGCACCGGTTGGCTGTTCTAGCGCAAATAAGGGGGCTGTGCAGCCTGAAATGGCATGCCTGCCTCAAGATTTCCTGCGGGATCGTGTGGGTTGTCGGCTGCGTTCCAGTTCTCGATGCGACAGGTGGGCCGGACGGTTGGCCGCGTCCAGCCAGCGGATCAGCGTTTCGGCGGCGGCCACGGAACGATGCCGGCCGCCGGTACAGCCAAACGCGAGCGTCAGGTAGCTCTTGCCGTTTGCTTCATAGCCCTCCAGCAGAGGTTCAAGCAGGGCCGTCAGGTGATCGAAGAAGGGGCCGAAGGCCGGATCGGCCTCGACAAAGGCCTGGACGGCGCTGTCCTGACCGGTCAGGGGGCGCAGTTCCTCCTGGTAATGGGGGTTCTGCAGGAAGCGCATGTCGAAGACCAGGTCAGCTTCGCGCGGCAGGCCGAAACGGTAGGAGAACGAGGTCACGAAGATCTGCATGCGCGCATCCGCGCGCGAGGCGAAACGTGCTGACAGCAGGCGATGGAGTTCCGGCGGCGCCAGGTCGCTGGTGTCGATGATCTGGTCGGCCCGGGCGCGCAGCGGCATCAACAGGCTGCGTTCGGCGGCGATGCCTTCGGCCAGCGGGCGGTTGAGCGCCATGGGGTGGCGCCGGCGCGTTTCGGTGAAGCGTTGCTGCAGCACCTGGTCGTCGCATTCGAAGAACAGCAGCGAGAAGGCCAGTTCGCGATTGCGCGCCAGGCGGTCGATCTGTTCCAGGAACAGTTCGACGGAGAAGTCCAGGGTGCGGCTGTCGATGCCGACCGCCAGGGGTTGATGCTGGGCATTGGCGCCGACGATGCCGTCGATCAGACCCAAGGGCAGGTTGTCGATCGCCTCGTACCCGATGTCCTCAAGAACTTTCAGGCTCTGGGTGCGGCCCGCGCCGGAAAGGCCGGTGATCAGAATCAGTTCGGGCGGCTCGTCCTGTGGCCTGTCGGAACGGCCGGCTGAGGCCGTGTCCTGCAGAAGGTCCGAAAGACGGCGTGCCCGGCTTTGCAGGGCCATGCGGATGAAAGCACCCGCCGAGGGGGTGGCTGGATCCAGGGTTAGGCGCGGCACCTCGAGGTCCAGGAGCTTTTCGTCTTGCGCCTCGGGAAGGCGTTCCTCCGGCTGGCTAGGCACCAGGTCGACGATCAGGCCCAGCGGCACGTCCTCGATGCAGGGCGCCTCGACGATCCCGAAGCCGCGAACCTCCAGCAGGCCGGAGAGCCTTTCCGGAGGACACACGTGGAGCAGCTTGCCACGCCGATGCAACTGGACCCGGTCGTCGCCGACCAGGCTGCCGCCTTCATCGATCAGGCGCAGCGCCAGGGCCGACTTTCCCGAACCGGATGGACCGCGCAGCAGAACCCCCAGGGGCCCAAACTGCGTTTCCACGGCGACGGCCGTGGCATGCAGGTCAAGCCTGGTCTGAGTCGAAGCTTCTGTCGTATCGCTCATCTCTGGCACCTCTACGCCTCAGCCGGCAGTCGCACGGTAAAGCAGGCCCCGCCCTCCGGGCGGTTCTCGGCGACAAGACTGCCCTTGTGGGCCTCGATAATCTGCAGCGAAATGCTGAGGCCCAGGCCCGAATGGGTCCCGAATTTCTCGGCACGCGGGCGTTCACTGTAGAAACGGTCGAAGATAGCCTGCAACTTTCCGTCCGGTATGCCGGTTCCCTGGTCGCTGATGGTGGCGACGACCATGGGACCCTGGGTCCGATCCTCTTCACGCCAGGCCTTGAGTTCGATGCTACCGCCTTCGGGTGAGAAAGAAATGGCATTCGATATCAGGTTGCGGAAGACCTGGCCAAGACGTCCTTCCAAACCTGTCACGACCAGCGATTCGTCTTGAGCCACGTCCATCTTGAAGGTCAGGCCCTTGTCTTCGCAGAGCGGCTTGTGGAGCTCGCCCATGGCATCCAGCAGGCGGCCCAGGTCGATGCGCTCGCTTTCGGCGCGCGCCAGTTCGGCATCCAGACGCGAGGCGTCCGAGATGTCGCTGATCAAGCGGTCCAGGCGTTGTACGTCATCCAGGATGATGCCCATCAGGCGTTTGCGCTGTTCCTCATCCTCGATACGATTGGCAGTTTCCACTGCAGAGCGCAGCGAGGTCAGGGGGTTCTTGATTTCGTGTGCCACATCTGCGGCGAAGTGCTCGATGGCCTCCAGGCGGGCGTGCAGGGCCTCGGTCATGTCGATCAGGGCCTCGGAAAGATCGCCGATCTCGTCATGGCGTCCGCGCAGGTCGGGGATGACGTTGGCCTTGGTGTTGCTGCCGCGGATCCGCTCGGCACCCCGCGCAAGCCGGCGGATCGGCGCGGCAATGGTGTGCGAGAGATAGAACGACAGCAGGACCGTAACGGCCAGGGCGACGCCAAAGACCAGCAGGATATCACTGCGGCGGTCGCGTACGGCGCGCTCCACGCTTTCGCCGCCCTTGGTGATCATCAGGCCGCCAACCACCTGGCGATAGCGCTGGACCGGAACGGAGACGGAGAGCACCAGGCGATTGCCGAAATCGCGCCGGACCATCGTTCCCTCCTCGCCGCGCAGGGCCTGCAGGACCTCTCCGTAGTCCTCGGCCTGTTGCTGCTGGGGACTTTCGCTGTAGAGCGGAAGGTCCCGATTGCCGGAGAAGAGGCGTATGATCCGGTCATAGAGGGTCCCGATGCTGCGCACCGCCAAGGATCCCGAGTCATCCGGTGGCGGCAGCTCCTCGACCTGGACCTGGCTGTCCGAGCCGCCAAGCAGGAACGAGTCGGCAATCAGGTTCCCGTCCTGACTGAACAGGCGTGCGCGCAGTTGGGAATCGCCCAGCAGGACTCGAATCAGCTGTCGGGCCGACTCGTGCATCAGCTGCTGGTCGCCGTTGCTGCCGTCGCGCACTGCGGCAGAGCCCAGCGCCAGTGCCACCGTGGTCCCCTGGGTGCGCATGGCCTCCAGCTCGGAATCGATCAGGGACTGGCGATACTGATCCAGGTGCAGCAGGCCCAGGATGGGAATCAGCAGGACCAGGACGTTGAGAAGCAGAATGCGCCGGGTCAGGGGTGAGCGCCAGGCTGGCCGGCGCCAGGTCCGGCGTTCGCCCTCGGGCTCTTCGCTCCGGGCAGCACCATAACCGGTCTGACCCTCCCGGACACGCCGCTTGTGTGCTCCGTTTTGCTCGGCTGCACCGGAGTTGTCTTCGGACGGACCGCTGTTGTTATCCTGCCTGTCGGCACTCTTTCTGTTCAGCAGGTTGAAACCGGCCATGGGCAAGTGCTGCCTTTCCTCGCTCCCTGTACCGGCCTGGCCGGGTCAGGCTTCGCGGTAGCGGTAACCTACCCCGTAGAGGGTTTCAATCTGTGCAAAGTCATCATCGACCTGCTTGAACTTCTTGCGCAGGCGCTTGATGTGGCTGTCGATGGTCCGGTCATCCACGTAGATGTGCTCGCCATAGGCCGCATCCATTAGCTGGTCCCGGTTCTTCACGTGCCCCGGGCGCTGGGCCAGGGCCTTCAGGATCAGGAATTCCGTGACGGTCAGGTTGACCGGCGCGCTCTTCCAATGACAGAGGTGGCGCGCTGGATCCAGCAGCAGTTCGCCACGCCGGATCGAGGCCTCGCCTGCGGGGTCAACCTCGTCCTTGCTGGCCTTTTCCCGCCGCAGGAGGGCGCGGATGCGTTCGATCAGGAGGCGCTGCGAGAAAGGTTTGGTGATGTAGTCGTCCGCCCCCATGCGCAGACCGACCACCTCGTCGACCTCCTCGTCCTTCGAGGTCAGAAAGATGACCGGGACATTGGAAGACTCGCGCACGCGTCCCAGCAGTTCCATGCCATCCATGCGCGGCATCTTGATATCCAGGACCAGCAGGTCGGCCGGCGCAGTCGAGAGGCCACGCAGGGCTTCGGAGCCATCCGCATAGCTGCGGACCCGAAAGCCTTCCGCCTCGAGTGCCATGGATACCGAGGTCAGGATGTTGCGGTCGTCGTCCACTAGCGCGATGCTGTAGCGATCGGGCTGAAGTCCGTCTCCGGCGTTTGTCCCGGAATGCTGTTCGGTTGTTGTCGTCATCATGTATAGCGCCTTATCGCGTGTCTATGGCGAATTTACGGCAGATATACTTGCCTGTCACATCTGTTAAACCACATCAGTGCCTGTGAAACCGTTTCCGGCTTGTTCTGTAATATTTCAGGCCTACATCAACCGGACATTAACCATTATACTTCCACAATCGGAAACAAGAGCGGTCCGGGATTGACCGTTTTCCCGGACCTGGTTCCGGGCTGTGCTCGAAGGAACCAAGGCTCCGGATGTCCAATACTCTTCTTCATGGCGAATACAGCGCACTGCTCGTCGCTCTCTCCCTGCTGGTGGCCAGTCTGGCCTCGTTTGTCGCCATCGATACGGCACCAAGAATCTGGGCCGCCCGAGGCCTGCGCCGCCGCGTCTGGCTGCTGATGGCAGCCCTGGCCATGGGCGGCGGAATCTGGTCGATGCATTTCATCGGCATGCTGGCCTTCATGCTGCCCGTGAATGTGACCTACGATCTGGGCCTGACCTTCGGGTCCGTTGTGCTGGCCGTGATCGGAGCCGCGGCCGGTTTCGCGATCATCGGGCGTCATGGTTCCGCGCTGGCTGTCGTGACGGCAGGGTTTGCCCTGGGTCTGGGCGTTGCGGCCATGCACTATACCGGCATGGAAGCCATGAACATGCGGGCCATGATTTCCTATGATCCCTGGCTGGTCGGCCTGTCCATTGCCTTTGCCGTTGCCGCGGCAACCACGGCCGTGGGGGTTACCATCCGCGTTTCTGGTTTCTGGTGGCGCATCCTTTCGGCCATGATCATGGGGTTGGCCGTCTATGGCATGCACTACATCGGCATGGAAGCGGCCATGTTCCACGCCCAGCCTGTGAGTGCCCCTTATTATGGCGGTTATCAGGTCGATCCCTATGTCCTGGCCTTCGTCATCGCGTTCGGGACCATAACGATCCTGATGCTGCAGCTTGTGACCACGGCTGTGGACCGGCGCTTTACCGCCTATCGCGAGCGCGAGGCCGTGATCCTGCGCCAGAGCGAAGCGCGGTTCCGCCGACTGGTGGAAAATGCCAGCGATTTCATCTTCGTGGTCGATCTCCAGGGGACGATCCACTTTGCCTCCTGCCCCAACAGTGGTCTGACTGAAAAGGCCGAAGGCGCCGAACTGGAGGAAATGCTTCAGGGGCCGGCGATCGCGGAGCTGATTGCGCGCTTGGCCCAGTCAGCTTCGGGTGAGACCTGGACCCATGCCGAGGGGACCTACCTGACCCTGCCGGGCCGGGGACGGCGTGAGTTCGAGGTGACGGCCTGCAACCTGATGGATGACCCGGCCGTCAGGGGCATCGTCCTGACCCTGCACGATATCACCCAGCGCCAGCGGGCGGCTGCGGAACTTCAGTATGCCAAGAATCTATCGGACGAGGCCAATCGGGTGAAATCCGAGTTCATTGCCAACATGAGCCACGAACTGAGGACGCCCCTGACGGCCATCCTGGGGTTCTCGGACCTGATCCGCAGCCAGGCCTTCGGCCCCCTGCCCAACGAGCGTTACCTGGAGTATGCCGACGATATCCACAACAGCGGCGATCAGTTGCTGGCGATCATCAATGACATTCTCGATATCTCGCGGATCGAGGCCGGACAGCTGGATCTGCAGGAGGAAACGCTGCAGGCTCAGGAATTGGTTCAGGACAGCCTGAGGATCCTGGAGCAGAAGGCCCAGAAGAAGGGCGTCGAATTGATTGAGGCTTGCAGAGCCGACCTGCCTGCCTTCCGGGGGGATGGTCGGCGCCTGCGGCAGGTGCTCATCAATCTTGTCGGCAATGCCGTGAAGTTCACGCCTTCCGGAGGAGAGATTCGGGTGATCGTGGAGCAGGTGCGGGACGACGGAGTGGTCTTCTCGGTCCGGGATACCGGCATTGGCATCCCCCAGGACAAGATCGACCAGGTGACCAAGCCCTTCTTCCAGGTGGATGGGACGCTGGCTCGTCAGCACGAGGGTGTTGGCCTGGGCCTGGCCATTTCACGCTCCCTCGTCGAGATGCACGGAGGCACTCTGGATGCCGAAAGCACGCCAGGCGAGGGGACGACCTTCCGCTTCACCATACCGGCCCGGCGTGTTCAGGCCTGGGCTGTGGCCTGAGCTGTCCGTGTCTGTGACAGCCATGGTGCAGAAGTTGCATTTTGCTTGAAATCACCGAAACAAATCAAACGGTTGCATGGTATTGCCCAAGGCTGCGTCTCGTGTGAATCCCGGTACGCTTCTTGAATCCCCTGCGCCCTTGGCTTAATGAACGGTCAGCGCAATATTTTGGGAGGTGCCACCGTGGAAGATATGGGCCCTGTTATCAGCACGCATGGATTGCAGGAACTTGGCTTGCGGAATTATGCCCGTGCCAATTGGAATTTTTCCGTACCGGCGCTGTATGAAGCGGCCGTTCGCCGTCAGGAAGCGCGCCTGGCCCAGGGCGGGCCGATCGTGGCGCGCACGGGTCAGCACACTGGGCGTTCTCCGAAGGACAAGTTCATCGTGCGTGAACCCGGCAGCGAGAACGACATCTGGTGGGGCGATGTCAATGTCGCCATGGCGCCGGAGCAGTTCGACAACCTGCTGAACAAGGCACGCGCCTATCTGCAGGGCCGCGAGATCTTCGTTCAGGATCTCCATGCCGGGGCCGACCCCGAATACCGCCTTCCAGTGCGCATCATCACCGAGAATGCCTGGCACAACCTGTTCGCCCGCAACATGTTCATCCGGCCCTCTGCCCAGGAGCGCAGCAGCTTCAAGCCGGAGTTCACCGTTCTGCAGGTGCCGGGACTTCAGGCCGACCCCGAGACCGACGGCACGAACAGTGAATGCTTCGTGTTGGTCAACTTTGCCCGCCGACTGGTCCTGATCGGGGGCACATCCTATGCCGGCGAGATCAAGAAGTCGGTCTTCTCGATCCTCAACTTCCTTCTGCCGGCAGAGGGTGTCCTTCCGATGCACTGCTCGGCCAATATCGGACCGGCCGGCGACACCTCGATTTTCTTCGGCCTGTCGGGAACCGGCAAGACCACTCTGTCGGCCGATGGCAGCCGCACCCTGATCGGCGATGACGAGCACGGCTGGTCGGATCGCGGCGTCTTCAATTTCGAGGGCGGTTGCTATGCCAAGGTGATTCGCCTGTCCGAAAAGGCGGAGCCTGAAATCCATGCCACCACGCGGCGTTTCGGGACGGTGCTCGAGAATGTGGTCATGGATCCTGATAGCGGCGTCCTGGATCTGGATTCGGCTGAGTTGACCGAGAATACTCGGGCTTCCTATCCGCTGGATTTCATTCCAAATGTCGCTGACAGCGGTATGGGCGACCAGCCTCAGAACATCGTCATGTTGACGGCCGATGCCTTCGGCGTCCTGCCGCCGATCAGCCAACTGACACCCGAACAGGCCATGTACCACTTCCTGTCGGGCTATACCGCGCGTGTGGCCGGAACGGAAAAGGGTGTGGGCAGCGAGCCCATGGCCACCTTCTCTACCTGTTTCGGCGCGCCCTTCATGCCACGCCATCCCAGCGTCTATGCCAAGATGCTGGGTGAGAAGATGGCCCGGACAGGCGCACGCTGCTGGCTGGTCAACACCGGTTGGACCGGTGGCCAGTACGGTGTTGGCGAGCGCATGTCGATCCAGCACACACGGGCAATGGTGCGTGCAGCCCTTGATGGACGCCTGGCCGAGGTGGATGGTTTCATTCATCCGGATTTCGGGATGCTGGTGCCCAGGCGTTGCCCCGATGTACCGGAAGAGGTTCTGGACCCAAAGAACACCTGGTCGGACAAGGCCGCTTATGACCGTGTGGCACGCGACCTGACCCAGCGCTTCGAGAAGAACTTCAAGCAGTTCGAGGGCTATGTGGATGATGACGTGAAGGCCGCCGGCATCTACCAGGCGGCCTGACCTTCCCGTCAGAGCTTTCCTTACAAACAGTTCCGGCCGCGCGCAGAAAGTGCCCGCGGCCGGTCTTGTTTTTATTTTGTATTTTGTGGCTTGAGGAAGGCCGCGTGTCTTGCGCCACCGTCTTTGCCCGATATCTTTGCCGGCCGGGACAAGAAGGAAGAAGGGCAAGAGCCGTGTCGAACGTCAGGAACGACAGCGTACCCAGCAGTCGGGAAGTGCAGGGCAGGAAAGAAACGGTGAAGCCAGAGCCTGGGTCAGCTGCGCGCGGTAAACACTCACGCCGGTTGCGTCGCATCCTGTCGCTGGATGATCTGGAAGCCGCGGCGCGTCGGCACCTGCCGCGGCCGCTGTTCGGCTATATTGTCGGAGGTACCGAGGACAATGCCGCATGCGAAGATAATCGGGCGGTTTTTTCGGAATACGGCTTTGTTCCGCGTGTCCTGACCGATGTGTCTGGGCGTTCTCAGGCCACCCGCTTGTTCGGCAAGGATTATGCTGCACCTTTCGGCATAGCTCCCATGGGGATCAGTGCCCTGATGGCCTATCGCGGCGATCTGGTTCTGGCGCAGGCGGCGGATGAAGCTGGCATTCCGATGATCATGAGCGGATCCTCGCTGATCCGGCTGGAAGATGTGGCGGAAGCCGCGCCGGGCTCCTGGTTCCAGGCCTATCTGCCCGGTGAGCCGCCGCGCATCAGGGCCCTGGTGGAGCGGGTCGAGAAGGCCGGTTTCGGCACCTTGTTGCTGACGGTGGATACGGCCGTTCTGGCCAGCCGCGAGAACAATGTGCGTACGGGGTTTTCCACACCGCTCAAGCCCAGCCTGCGCCTGGCCTATGACGGGGCGATCCGGCCGAACTGGCTGGTGAATACCTTTGCGCGCACGCTGTTGCGTCACGGCATGCCGCATTTCGAGAATTCCTATGCCGAACGCGGCGCGCCCATCGTGGCCCAGAACATCACCCGCGATCTGGGCCTGCGAGATCACCTGAACTGGGAACACCTGAAGCAGATTCGCGAGCAGTGGAAGGGCCGGCTGATCGTGAAGGGCATACTGTCGCCCGAAGACGCGCGCATCGCCCGGCAGCAGGGGGTGGATGGCATCATCGTGTCCAACCACGGCGGGCGGCAGCTGGACGGGGCGATTTCGGGACTGCGCACACTTCCCGAGATCGTTTCCGAGTCCGGCGGCATGCTGGTCATGTTCGATGGGGGGATCCGGCGTGGCACCGATGTGCTGAAGGCCATTGCTCTGGGGGCGGACTTCGTCTTTGTGGGGCGGCCTTTCCTCTATGCCGCGGCCATAGGCGGGCAGGCCGGGGTGCAGCACGCCATCAATCTGCTGGCGACTGAAATCGACCAGGATATGGGCCTGATGGGGATCAACAGCCTGGAGGAAATGGGACCTGATCTGCTCTATCGGAAAACAGGAGCGCAGTGAATCGCGTTGCCCCGAGACAGGGTAATACGAGACAGGGTAATACGAGACAGGGTAATACGGGGCAGGGTAATACGGGGCAGGGTCTTACAGTGGAGACCCGCCGGCCCTGAAACTTGATGCCGGATAGACACCCAGGATACGTACTTCACGGCTGAAGAAGCTGAGTTCCTCCAGGGCAAGGCGGACCGGTTTGTCCTGGGGATGCCCTTCGATGTCCGCATAGAATTGCGCAACCGTGAAACTGCCGTCCAGGATATAGCTTTCCAGCTTGGTCAGGTTGACCCCGTTGGTGGCAAAGCCGCCCATTGCCTTGTAGAGCGCGGCGGGGACCGAACGCACCCGGAAGACCAGGGAGGTCATGATCGGACCGCTGTCGGGCTCGACATCCGAGGGCTCACGCGCCAGCACGATGAAACGGGTCGTGTTGTGGCTGGCGTCATGGATGTCGCGTGCCAGGGTGTCGAGGCCATAGATTTCGGCGGCAAGCGACGAGGAAATGGCGGCCTGGCTCGGGTCGTTGCGCTCGGCGACCTCGGCCGCGGCGCCTGCAGTATCGGCGTGAACGACCGGTTTCAGATTGTTGTCGCGCAGGAAGTTGCGGCATTGCGAGAGGGCGTGGACGTGGCTGTGCACGGCTTCAAGCTTGTCCAGGCTGCTCCCCTTGGGCGCCACCAACTGGTGTTCCACCTTCTGGAAATGTTCGGCAATGATGTGCAGGCCTGAACTGGGCAGCAGGTGATGGATGTCGGCCACCCGACCGGCGCTGGAATTGTCGATGGGGATCATCGCCAGTTCTGCCTGGCTGTCGCGCACTGCGGCGAAGGTGTCCTCGAAGGTTTCACAGGGCAGGGTGGGGCGATCCGGATAGACATGCCGGCTGGCCATTTCCGAGAAGGCGCCGTGCGCGCCCTGGAAGGCGATTGCGTTGCTGCTGTCTGTCATGACTCCGGGCCCGCCTTGGCTCATTTCCTGTCGTTCGGAGAAAGCAGGCGGCGCGCCCGCTCCAGATCGTCGGGAGTATCGACACCCAGCGGAAGCGTGTCAACGCGCGCCACGTCGATACGCATGCCGTCTTCGAGTGCCCGCAACTGCTCCAGTTTCTCGCGCTGTTCCAGCAGGCCGGGGGGCAGTTTGACGAAACGCTCCAGAGCGTGACGACGATAGGCATAGAGCCCGATGTGGTGATAAAGGGGGTGGCCGGGATCATCCTGGTCCCAGGGGACCGGACAGCGGCTGAAATAAAGGGCACGGGCCTGCCGGCGACCCTCGGGGAACAGGCAGGCCGCCTTCACCACATTGGGGTTGCCACGTTCGGAAGGCTCTTCGATCTCGGCCGCCAGAGTGGCTATATCCACATCGGGTGTGGCCAGTGGAGCGAAGACGGCACGGATGGCCTCCGGCTCCAGTGTCGGCAGATCGCCCTGCACATTGACCACGGCATCATGATGGCCGTCGGGATCGATCTGACCCAGGGCCTCGTATATGCGGTCCGAGCCCGAAGGGTGATCCGGGCGCGTTTGTACGGCCTGCCCCCCGGCGTGTCGAACGGCATCCACAATTTCCGGCTCCGCAGCGGCCACGAACACGGGCCCGATGCCGGCCTCGCAGGCCCGGCGCCAGACGTGAACAATCATCGGTTCGCCGTGAATGTCGGCCAGCGGCTTGCCGGGCAATCGTGTGGAAGCCATGCGGGCGGGAACAAGAACGACGGGGTTGCTGGGTAAGGACATCACTCTCGACTTCTTGCCTGGAACGCTTTAACAGAAGAAAACCAACGAGGGGACATGCAATAAAAACCGGCAGTTCTTGTGCGACAAGCGCTTTTTGCCGCAGCTGAGGTTTGATATTTCCGCGTTTCGGGATATTGAACCGTCCGCCCGGGCCGGCTATTGTCCGCCCTCACCTTCCGCAGCCGATAGTCAACAGGGTAGCGATACGCAATGTCACTGGAATTCAACAAGGTAGCGGCGGCTGTATTGACGGCCGGCGTCGTGGCCATGTCGGCCGGGTTTGTCTCCCAGCTTCTTGTTTCGCCAAAGGATCTCTATGAGGATGCCTATCCTGTGGAGGTGACGGATGGTGATCCGTCCGAGGCGCCCGAAGCCGAGGAGGAGACCCTCGAGTCGGTGTTGGCCCTGTTGGGGGATGCGGATGCTGAGAATGGTGAATCCCTGACGCGTGCCTGTTCGGCCTGTCACACCTTCGAGGAGGGCGGCGCCAATCGGGTGGGCCCGAACCTCTGGAACATAGTCGGAGCAAGCCATGCCCATGCGGATGGTTTCAATTACTCGGATGCTCTGGCTGACAAGTCCGACGAGCCGTGGACCTATGAAAACCTGAATGCTTTCCTAGCCGATCCTGACGGTTATGCGCCGGGGACGCGCATGAGCTACAACGGCATGAGTGATGTCGAGGACCGTGCCGACCTGATTGCCTATCTGCGCAGCCTGAGTGACGACCCTGCCGACCTGCCGAGCGAGGACGAGATCGCCGCTGCTCAGGAAGAAGAAGGCGGCGAGGGTGAAGGCTCCGAAGAAGGAGAAGGTGATTCCGAGGCTTCCGAAGCAGCCGAGGACGAAAGCGAAGCAGCAGATGGTGAAAGCTCCGAAGATGGAGAGGCCAGCGAAGAGGGTGAGGCTGAATCCGGTGACTCTGCCCAGGAAGGCGAAGCGGCCGGTGATGAAGGTGATGCTGCTGAGAGTGGTGCGGGCGAAGATGAAGATTCTGCCGCTGCCGACGTGGACAGCGAACTGCGTGAGATGATCGCCGCCGCCGATCCTGCCGAGGGCGAGGGCAAGACACGCCAGTGCGCAGCCTGTCATACCTTCGACGAAGGCGGTGCCAACCGCGTTGGTCCGAATCTTTGGGATGTTGTCGGGCAATCGGTCGCGCACCGTGACGATTACAATTACTCCTCCGCTTCAACGGATGCCAGGGATGAAGGTCTTGAGTGGACCTACGAGAACCTGGCGGCCTATCTGGAAGATCCGCGCGGCTGGATGCCCGGTACCAAGATGACCTTTGCCGGTGTCCGCAGCCAGGAGGACCTGGCCGCGATCATTGCCTATCTGCGCCAGCAGGGTGAAAACCCGCCACCTCTCGACTGATCCGGGCGGGATCAGTGTCGGATAGACTTACGACCTGCCCGCAGAACCTGGTCGATTTTGCGGAAGAATTGGCGGGATTGGCCGCGGCCGTGGCCCGGTCGCATTTCCGGACGTCGGTTTCCGTAGATACCAAGGCGGACGAATCGCCGGTTACAATTGCTGACAGAAATGCGGAAGAGAAGATGCGTGCGGCCATTTCCGCACGTTTTCCCGGGCATGGTGTCTTCGGCGAGGAGTTCGGCGCCGAGAATCCGGATGCCGAATATCTTTGGGTCCTGGATCCCATAGACGGTACGAAGGCCTTCATAACAGGCAATCCCTTGTTCGGCACGTTGGTCTCCCTTCTGCACCGGGGACAGCCGATCCTGGGCATCATCGAGATGCCGGCCCTGGGCGAGCGCTGGATCGGCGCAAGTGGACATCCAACACGCCGCCGTGATTCGGCAGGAGTTCGAGAGACCAAAACGCGTGCCTGTTCCGACCTGGGCAGGGCGATCATGCGCACCACATCGCCCGACATGTTCCCGGGACGGCAGGCGGACGCCTATGACCGGCTGTCCGCTGCCTGTGGCCTCACTCTCTTTGGCGGGGACTGCTTCTGTTACGCTCAGCTGGCCAGCGGTTATGTCGATCTGGTGGTCGAGGCTTCCCTGAAGCCCTATGACTTCATGGCGCTCCTGCCTGTGGTCATTGGCGCCGGGGGAATGGCCACGGACTGGGAAGGGAAGCCGCTGAGCCTGGATTCGCCGGGGGATATTCTTGTTGCGGGCGATCCAGAGGCCCATGCCCGGGCCCTGGCACTACTTTCCGGTAAAACCTGAACAAATTGTAATCTCCCCGTTTGAGGATCACAGTTGCGAAGTGCCAATCATCGGCTACCCTAGTGATGCACAAGGAAATCCGGCACAAACCGGACGAAGCCGCAGCAGCAAGAACGGGAGGCAGGGCACGAATATGGCAGGGGGCATGAGCGCGATCCTGAAGGCGGCGGGCCTCTGTTTCCTGCTTTGGAGTTTTCCGGTTTTCGCACAGGAAGATCAGGAAAGCGAAGTTCCGCAACCGCGGCATGGCATTGCCATGCACGGCGAACCGAAGTATCCAGCTGATTTCACACATTTCGACTATGTGAATCCCGCTGCGCCCAAGGGTGGTTCGGTGCGCTTGGCGGCACGCGGCACCTATGACAGCTTCAATCCCTTTATTGTGCGCGGTGTCGCGGCAAGTGGTGCCAGTTACCTCAACGAAACCCTGATGGTGTCCAGTGCCGACGAGCCTTTCAGCATGTATGGCCTGGTCGCCGAAAGCATCCGCGTGCCGGAAGATCGTTCCTGGGCAGAATTTACGCTGCGCGAAGAGGCGAACTGGCATGATGGTGAGCCCATTACGGTCGAGGATGTCATCTTTTCGCTCAATATCCTGCGCGAAGAGGGGCACCCTATCTATCGGCAATACTATGCCGATGTGACGGATGCCGAGAAAACGGGTCCGCGCAAGGTGCGTTTCACCTTTTCCGAGGGCGAGAACCTGGAATTGCCGCTGATCATCGGGCAGTTGCCGATCCTGCCCAAGCATTACTGGGAGGAGCGCGATTTCACGCGCTCGGACCTGGAGGCGCCGCTGGGCAGCGGTCCCTATCGTGTGGCCGATTTCGAGCCAGGCCGACATGTGGCCTATGAACGGGTCGAGGACTATTGGGGCAAGGATCTGCCGGTCAACAAGGGGCGCTACAACTTCGACCGCATCCGATACGACTACTTTCGCGATGAAACGGTCATTCGTCAGGCCGTGAAGGCCGGGGAAGTGGACTTCCGTCAGGAAAACCAGGCCAAGGCCTGGGCCCTGGATTATGACACACCGGCCGTGGAGCAGGGCCGGTTGGTCATGGAAGAGATTCCACACGAACGTCCCACAGGGATGCAGGGCTTCGTCATGAACACACGCGAGCCTGTCTTCAGTGACCCTAGGGTTCGGCGTGCCATGGCCTATGCCTTCGATTTCGAGTGGTCGAACCGCAACCTCTTCTTCGGGCTTTACGATCGCACGGAAAGCTATTTCTCCAACTCGGAACTGGCGTCGAGCGGCCTTCCCGAGGGGCGCGAGTTGGAGCTGCTGGAGCCTTATCGCGGTCAGGTACCGGAGGAGGTCTTCGAAGAGGAATACTTCGCCCCCTCCACCGACGGCAGTGGCTGGCCGCGCCAGAACCTCAAGATGGCTTTCGAACTGCTCGAGGAGGCCGGCTGGGTGGTGCGCGACATGGAACTCGTGCACAAAGAGACCGGCGAGCAGATGACCTTCGAAATCATGATCTATGACACGGCCTTCGAACGCGTCGTCCTGCCCTATGTGCGCAATCTCAGGCGGTTGGGAATCGATCCGACGGTGCGGCTGGTGGACACTTCGCAGTACGTCAATCGCCTGCGCGACTTCAATTTCGACATGACCATCACGTCCTGGGGGCAATCGGATTCTCCGGGAAACGAGCAACGCAACTACTGGAGTTCCGCTGCTGCCAATATGACGGGCAGCCGCAACCTGGCGGGTATCCAGGATCCCGTTGTCGATGCGTTGATTGACGAAGTGATCCGGGCTGGCAGCCGCGAAGACCTGGTCGCGGCGACACGCGCGCTGGATCGCGTGCTGCTGTGGGGGCACTATGTCGTGCCGCATTGGCATTCCCGGGTGGATCGCCTGGTCTATTGGAACAAGTTCGGCCATCCCGAGAATCCGCCCTTGCATGGGTTCGAGTTCGACAACTGGTGGATAGACGAGGACAGGGCAAGGCGTCTGCGTGAAGGTGACGAGATGGTGGAATCTCCGGCAGACGAACAGGAGGGCTAGGGCATGACCGCCTATATCATCCGACGGCTTTTCCTGATCGTGCCGACGCTGCTTGGGATCATGTTGATCAACTTTCTCGTTCTGCAGTTCGTGCCGGGCGGTCCTATCGAACAGGTGATCTCCCAGGTCACGGGAACAGGCGGCGGCACCGAGGCCGCGATCGAACGGGCTTCGCGCAGCGGTGGCGAGGATGTCATCTCGTCGTCGCGCAGCGAGCGCTATGGCGCCCAGGGACTGGATCCGGAATTCATCAAGGAACTTGAGCAGCAATTCGGTTTCGACAAGCCGGCGCATGAGCGTTTCATCATGATGATCGGCAACTACCTGGTCTTCGATTTCGGGGAGAGCTTCTTTCGCAACGCGGATGTGGCCGAGTTGGTGATCGACAAGATGCCGGTCTCGATCTCGCTGGGCGTCTGGACGATGTTGATCACCTATTTCGTCTCGATTCCCCTGGGCATTGCCAAGGCGGTGCGCGATGGAGAGGCTTTCGACATCTGGACCAGCGGCATCGTGATCGTCGGCTACGCCATTCCCAACTTCCTCTTCGCCATCCTGCTGCTCGTTCTCTTCGCCGGTGGCAGTTATCTGGACTGGTTCCCCCTGCGAGGACTGGTTTCCGACAATTGGGAAGATCTGTCCTGGCCCATGCAGATCGTGGACTATTTCTGGCACCTGGCCCTGCCGGTCCTGGCCATGGTGATCAGCGGCTTTGCCGGCCTGACCATGCTGACCAAGAATTCCTTCCTGGAGAATATCCACCAGCAGTATGTGCTGACGGCGCGCGCCAAGGGCCTTACCGAGCGCCGCGTGCTCTACGGGCATGTCTTCCGCAATGCCATGCTGATCGTCATCGCGGGTTTCCCGGCCGCCTTCATCAGCGTTTTCTTCACCGGCGTGCTGCTGATCGAGGTGATCTTCTCGTTGGACGGCCTGGGACTGCTGGGTTTCGAGGCCGTGATCAACCGCGACTATCCGATCGTCTTCGGCACGCTCTATTTCTTCACGCTGGTGGGCCTGATCCTCAATCTTGTGGGAGACGTCATGTACACAGTGATCGACCCGCGCATCGACTTCGAAAGCCGTGAGACATGACGGGCAGGGCTGTGAGCAGAAAGACCGGAGCGGGCCTGTTCAGTCACCCCATCACCCGACGGCGGTTGCAGAACTTCCGCAAGAACCGGCGTGGCTACTGGTCGCTCTGGATTTTCCTGGTTCTCTTCGGGATCAGCTTGTTCGCCGAGTTCGTTGCCAACGACCGGCCGGTCCTGATCTTCCATGACGGCAGCTTCTACATGCCGATCTTCCAGGATTATCCGGAAACCACCTTCGGCGGAGACTTCGAGACCCAGTCCGATTACCGCGATCCCTATCTGCAGCAGTTGATAAACGCCCAGGGCTGGATGGTCTGGCCGGTGATTCCCTATAACCACCAGACCGTGGCCTGGGACCTGGCCGAGCCGGCGCCCGCGCCACCCGATGCCACGCATTGGCTGGGCACCGACGACCAGGCCCGGGATGTGCTGGCACGTCTGATCTATGGCTTCCGCGTCTCGGTCCTGTTTGGACTGGTGCTGACGTTCTCGAGTTCCCTGATCGGGGTCGCCGTGGGGGCGATCCAGGGCTATTTCGGTGGGTTGACGGACTTGCTGGGCCAGCGCTTCATCGAGATCTGGTCGGGCCTGCCAGTGCTCTATATCCTGATCATCCTGTCCAGCATCGTGCAGCCGAACTTCTGGTGGCTGTTGCTGATCATGCTGCTGTTCAGTTGGATGTCCCTGGTGGGCCTGGTCCGGGCGGAATTCCTGAAGGTGCGCAACTACGACTACGTGCGCGCCGCCCGGGCGCTGGGTGTCTCCAACGGTGTGATCATGTATCGACACGTCCTGCCCAATGCCATGGTGGCGACGCTGACCTTCCTGCCTTTCATCCTGACAGGGGCGATCACCATGCTGACGGCGCTCGATTTCCTGGGCTTCGGCCTGCCGCCTGGCTCGGCTTCCCTGGGTGACCTTGTGGCCCAGGGCAAGGCCAACCTGCAGGCACCCTGGCTTGGCCTGACCGCCTTCTTCGTGCTGGCCGTGATGCTGAGCCTGCTGGTCTTCATCGGCGAGGCCGTGCGCGATGCCTTCGATCCGCGCAAGCTCTTCGCCTCGGCTGCGCCGCCGCCGGAAACGGCGGCCAGCGCGCAACCTGCCATCGCTCCCGGGAGGGCCTAATCATGCAGTCGAATGCGGGCGAGAACATACTGACCCTGCGCAACCTGGGTGTGACCTTCCAGAGTCCTGGCGGCGCGGTCGAGGCCTTGCGCGGCATCGATCTGGACCTGAAGAAGGGAGAAACCCTGGCGCTGGTGGGCGAAAGCGGCTCGGGCAAGTCGGTCTGTGCGCTATCGGTGCTGCAGCTGCTGCCCTATCCCCTGGCGGCGCATCCCTCTGGCAGTTCCATCGTCTTCAAGGGCGAGGAGTTGATCGGCGCCTCGCAGAAACGTCTGCGCCAGCTACGCGGCAACGAGATCTCGATGATCTTCCAGGAACCCATGACCTCGCTCAACCCCCTGCATACCGTGGAAAAGCAGGTGCGTGAGGTTTTGTTCCTGCACAAGGGCTATTCCAAGCAGGCGGCGCGCCAGCGCACCCTGGAACTGCTTGAAATGGTGGGCCTGCAGAACCCGGCTCGCAGGCTCAATGCCTACCCCCATGAACTCTCGGGCGGCCAGCGCCAGCGCGTGATGATCGCCATGGCGTTGGCCAACGAACCGGACCTGTTGATCGCGGACGAACCGACCACGGCTCTGGACGTGACCATTCAGGCGCAGATCCTGAAGCTGTTGCGTGACCTGCAGAGCGAGCTGCACATGTCCTTGCTGATGATCACCCACGACCTGAACGTGGTGCGCAAGAATGCCCAGAATGTCTGCATCATGACCCAGGGTCAGATCGTGGAGCGCGGACCGGTTTCCCAGGTTTTCGACAACCCGCAGCATTCCTATACCCAGCGCCTGCTTGCCGCGGAACCGAAAGGCCAGCCGCTGACGCTGCGTGCCGACGCGCCGGTGGTCATGCAGGGCGTCGACATCAAGGTCCATTTCCCCATACGCAAGGGGCTGCTGAAGAAGACGGTGGATCATGTGAAGGCCGTGGACGGCATCGATGTCACGGTGCGTGAAGGCCATACCGTTGGCGTCGTGGGCGAGTCCGGTTCCGGCAAGACGACACTGGGTTTGGCGCTGCTGCGCCTGATTTCCAGCCAGGGCAATATTCTGTTCGAGGAACGCAATATCCAGGGCTGGAAGAGCGGGCAGCTGCGGCCCCTGCGCCGCGAGATGCAGGTGGTCTTCCAGGATCCCTACGGCTCGCTCAGTCCGCGCATGTCCGTGGGCGAGATCGTCGGCGAGGGACTGAAGGTCCATGACCTGAAGGGCAGCGAAACGCCGGAAGCACGGATCATCCGGGCCCTTGAGGAAGTGGGCCTGGACCCGGACAGCCGCCACCGCTATCCGCACGAGTTCTCGGGCGGCCAGCGCCAGCGGATCGCCATAGCGCGCGCCATCGTGCTGCAGCCCCGCTTCATCGTGCTGGACGAGCCCACCTCGGCGCTGGACATGTCGGTGCAGGCCCAGATCGTCGACTTGCTGCGCGACCTGCAGGCCCGGCACAAGCTGGCCTATCTCTTCATCAGCCACGACCTGAAGGTGGTGCGGGCGCTGGCCGACGAGGTGATCGTCATGAAGGACGGTGTCGTGGTGGAGCAGGGCGCCTCAGCAGACATTTTCGACTCGCCTCGAGAGCCCTATACTCAGGCTCTGCTCAAGGCCGCCTTCGATCTGGAGGCGGTGGAGAGCGGCGTCGTGAATCTCTAATCCGCCAATCTCTAGTCCTTCCACATCTGTCATTTCTTCAGTCGAGTTTTCCCATGGCCCTGCTTTTCTATTCCACGTCCGACAGCGCGAAAGTCTGGATTCCCGAGCTCGAGCGGCAGCTGCCGCATCATGACATCCGTCAGTGGCCGGAGATCGGCGATGCCTCGGAGATCGATTATGCTCTGATGTGGAAGCCGGAGCCCGGGATCATGGCGTCGCTGCCCAACCTGAAGGTGATCTTTTCCATCGGCGCCGGCATCGACCACCTGGTGAAGGACCCGGACATGCCGCGCCATCTGCCGCTTGTGCGCATGGTGGAAGAAGGCCTCACCGCGGGCATGACCGAGTACGTTGTCATGCAGACTCTCTATCATCATCGCCGCATGCTGGACTATCGCGAGCAGCAGGCCGAGCAACGCTGGGAGCCGCTGCCGCTCACCCCCTGCTGGGACCGCAAGGTGGGCATTCTGGGCCTGGGCGTCCTGGGTCGCGATTCCGCGGAGAAGCTGGCCATGCTGGGCCTGGACGTGGCCGGCTGGAGCCGTACAGAGAAGCGGATCGAAGGTGTCAAGTGCTATCATGGCGAGGAGGGCCTGCAGGAGATTGTCGCGCGCAGCGAGATCCTGGTCTGCCTGTTGCCCCTGACCGAACAGACGCGCGGCATCCTCAACGCCGATCTCTTCAACCGCATGCCTCAGGGGGCCATGGTCATCAATGCCGCGCGCGGTGAGCACCTGGTGGACCAGGACCTGCTGGATGCCCTGGACAGCGGGCAGATCGACTCCGCCACCCTGGACGTCTTCCACGAGGAGCCGCTGCCTGCGAACCATCCCTTCTGGAGCCATCGGCGCATCATCCTGACTCCGCACATGGCCAGCATCACCGTGCCACGCACGGCGGTCGCCTCGCTGGTGGACAACGTGCAGCGCTTCGAGGCTGGTCAGCCCATGCAGAACGTGGTGGATCTGGATCGGGGGTATTGAGGCAAGCCCCAGCTTTTACAGCTTTGCCGTCCAGCCCTTGAGCCGTTCGCAGGCCTCGACGATCTCCTCGGTCGCGCCGGCGAAGGAAAAGCGGATGTAGTGGTGGCCGCGCTGGGGGTCGAAGTCGGTGCCGGGCGTGGCGGCGATATTGATCTCGTCCAGCATGCGCTTGCAGAGCGCCTGGCTGTCGTCGCCCAGGTGGCCGCTGTAGGCATAGATGTAGAAGGCGCCGTCGGCGGGCGCCAGATCCGGGAAGCCGGCGGCGGGCAGGTGCTCCAGCAGATGGGCGCGGTTGGCGGCATAGATCTGGACGGTCGCGTCCAGTTCCTTGCCGGCGTCGAAGGCGGCCACGGCGGCCTCCTGCGACAGGGCCATGGGCGAGATGAAGAGGTTCTGGGCCAGGCATTCGATGGGCAGCACCAGCTCGGGCGGCAGGACCAGCCAGCCCAGGCGCCAGCCGGTCATGGAGTAGTATTTCGAGAAGCTGTTGACGATGATGGCGTCGTCCGTCAGCTCGCTGGCGCTGACGGCGCGCCGCGTGAATTCGATGCCGTGGTAGATCTCGTCCGAGACCAGGCGGATGCCGCGCTCGCGGCAGCAGTCGACGATGCGCTCCAGTGCCTCCCGGTCCACCATGGTGCCGGTGGGGTTGGAGGGGCTGGCCAGGATCAGGCCGTCCAACGCGCCAGCCTGTTCGATCAACTCAGGTGTCGGCTGAAAGCGCTCCTCAGGCCCGGCGGGCAGCAGCACGGCCTCGAGCCCCAGGGCCTTCAGGATGTTGCGATAGGCGGGATAGCCTGGCGCGGCCAGCGCCACGCGGTCGCCCGGCTCGAAAGCGGCCAGGAAGGACAGCAGGAAACCGGCCGAGGAGCCGGCGGTAACCGCCACGCGCTCGGGGGCGAGTTCCACGCCATAGGTTTCGGTGTAGTGGCGCGCGATGCGCCGGCGCAGGCGCGAAATGCCCAGCGAATCGGTGTAGCCCAGACGCAGGGAGTCGAGCGCGGTGTGTGCCGCCTTGCGCACCGCTTCGGGCGCCGGTGTGCCGGGCTGACCGACCTCCAGGTGCAGAACATGCTCGCCGGCCGCCATCTTCTCGTTGGCCGCGCGCAGCACATCCATGACGATGAAGGACGGAATACGCCCGCGTTCCGCGACTTTCAGTGCCATGAAGGTCCCCCTGACAGATGATTCGTGTGCTGGTTGCCAGCCTTAACCCGCTGCGGGATTGAGGGCAAGCAAGGGAGAACTCACCATTCTCCGCGAAAGTGGTCCAGCTTGCGGCGCTCGCGCTTGGTGGGGCGCCCGCTGCCGGGCTCCCGGGCGGGGCCTTCGCCACGGCTGTTGCGGGGCAGGGGGTGCTGCTCGCTGATGGGATTCAGGTCTTCGTAGCTTTCCTGGGCCTCGCTGGCGGGGCCGCGTCGGGTTGGCAGTGACACCACCTTGATCACACGCACATAGGGGCCGCGGGAAAAGGTCAGGACATCGCCAATGCGCAGCCTGTGATTGGCTTTGCGCACCACCGTGCCGCCGATACGGATCTCGCCGGCCTCGCAGGCGCGGGTGGCCAGTGCGCGGCTCTTGTAGAAGCGCGCAAAGAAAAGCCACTTGTCCAGGCGCAGGAAGGCCTCGGTTTGTTCTTCGCTCATGGCCTCAGCCGCGTTTCATCTGCTTCAGGACGGCGAAGGGAGAATGCGGGGCTGCATCGGGTGTCTTCTGGTGCCCGGTCTTGGCTTTGCCAGGCTTGGTGTTTCCGGATCTGGGCTTCCTGCCTTCCGGCTTGCCCTTGGCTTTGCGCTGGCGTCGATAGACGGTCTCGCCGTCTTCCTGATGCGGCTGATAGCCATTGCTGCCCAGAACCAGGCGCAGGGTTTCCGGATCCCCATCCAAGAGGTCGCAGAGCTTCTGATCGGGTTTCAGCACGCCTTCCCGGGTTTGCTGCCGGGCGCGGGCCATGGCCTGTTCCAGGCTGTCCACACGTACGGCCAGCCTGCGCTTGCCGCGCCCCAGGCTGCGGTAGCCGATGGCCTGGCAAAAGGCAGGATCCTGGGCGCGTTCGTCGTAAAGCAGGCGTGTGCTGCTGTCGGGAACGGCTGTGAAGGCATGCGCGTGGAAAACGCACCAGAGCAGGGCCCGCAGACGTTGGCTGCGTGGCTTCAGCAGGGCCGGCAGGAAGAGTGACTGCACCCCCAGGCGCAGGTTCAGGCCGGCCAGCGCCTTGCGGTCCGCCTTGTCCAGTTGCCGCACCTGTTCGGCGGCGGCAGAGCGCGGCAAGCTGCCCATGGCTTCGGCCACCTGGAAGGCCAGACCGCGGGCCGCCCCCTTCAAGGGGGCTTCCTCGAGTTGGTAGAGCGGCGCCAGGCCATTGCGCAGGTGGCGGTTCAGCCAGTCAGCCAGGCGCCGCCTTATGCGCTCGCGCGAGGGGCCGTCCAGGAGCTCGCTGTCGAAGGTCTGGATGCGTGGGGTCAGCGGACTGTCCCCTGGTGCCAGGCGTGCGATGGCGGTGCCGCGCCAGAGCAGCTGGGCCCGGTCATCCAGCTGGAAGGCACCGTCGTTGTCCTCCTCCAGTTTCGACAGGCGCTGCGGCATGACGCCCTGAAGCGCCTTGCGCGTGGCGGCCAGGATGGCCTGGCTGTCGTCGCGGTCCACCGAGGCGTCCAGGCGGAAGCGGAAGCCCTCCAGATGGCCGACCTCTTCGCCTTCGACCAAGACCTCGCCGTTGTTGCGCACTGAAGCCAGCAGGTCCTCGCCGCTCCTAAGCCGGCGCAGCAGGGTGGCCGTGCGTTTGTCCACGAAGCGATTGGTCAGCCGCGCGTGCAGAGCATCGGAGAGTTGATCCTCGATGGCGCGGGTGCGTTCCTGCCAGCCCTTGGCGTCGGCCAGCCAGTCGCCGCGATGGGTGATGAAGGTCCAGGTGCGCACATGGGCGATGCGGGCGATGAGCGCGTCGATATCGCCGTCGGTCCTCGCGATGCGGTTGATCTGCCGGGCCACCCAGTCCTCGGGAAGCTGGCGGTCGTTCTGGCGCAGGTAACGGAAGATCTGAGCCAGCAAGCGGACATGGTTGTCGCTGAAGGTCTTGCGGAAGTCGGGCACCTGGCAGACGTCCCACAGTAGCTCGACGCTGGCGCGATCCTGGGCCAGGTCCATAAGGGAGTCGTCACGCAGCAGGGTTGCCAGGGCTGCCTGGTCGTCGGGCGGGCGTACGCGCATGAGTTCCCTGCGCTCCGGCCGGCGTTCCAGGCTGCGCAGCAGGGCCTTGGGATGGGTGAAATCCAGCTCGCGGTTGCGCCAATAAAGCGCGTTCAAGGCCGGAAACTGGTGTTCCTCCACGGCCTCGATCAGCTCTTCCTCCATGGGTGGCTGGTCCGCTGTGGTGCCGAAGGTGCCGTCGTTCATGTGCCGGCCGGCACGTCCGGCGATCTGACCGACCTCGGGTGCGCTCAGCCGGCGCGGGCGGTGGCCGTCGAACTTCGACAGGCGGGCGAAGGCCACATGATCGAGCCCCAGGTTCAGGCCCATGCCGATGGCATCGGTTGCCACCAGGTAATCCACCTCGCCGGATTCGAACATCTCCACTTGGGCGTTGCGGGTGCGCGGCGAAAGGGCGCCCAGCACGACCGCGGTGCCGCCGCGCTGTCGGCGCATCATTTCGGCCAGGGCATAGACCTCGGATACCGAGAAGGTGACCACGGCCGACCGCGGTGGCAGACGGTTCAGTTTCTTCTGGCCGGCATAGGACAGTTTAGAAAAGCGCGGGCGCGAGACGATCTCCAGATTGCGGATCAGGCCGTGCAGCAGCGGGCGTATGGTCTCGCTGCCCAGCAGCAAGGTTTCCTGCGTGCCGCGGGCGTGCAGCAGGCGGTCGGTGAAGATGTGCCCGCGCTCGGGATCGGCGGCCAGCTGGATCTCGTCCACGGCCAGGAAGTCCACTGGCCGGGTCACCGGCATGGACTCCACCGTACAGATGAAATAGCGCGCGGTGTCCGGGATGATCTTCTCTTCGCCGGTGATCAGCGCCACCTGGCGCTCGCCTCGGGCCTTGACCACGCGGTCATAGTTCTCGCGCGCCAGCAGACGCAGCGGAAAACCGATCATGCCGCTGGAATGCGCCAGCATGCGCTCGATGGCAAAGAAGGTCTTGCCCGTGTTGGTCGGCCCCAGGACCGCGACGACCCGATCTGAACTCATAGTTACCATCCTACAGAAATCGGGCTGCCGGGGCCAAGGTGCAACAGCTGGGCGAAAGCAATAACAGGCTTCCACCGGTTGATAGGGGGCATTTCTGTCGGGCTGTCTGTCTTTCCGGTATGCGGCCCCAGCGATTCGTGGAAGTTTCAGGGCAGGCCTCCGGGGGCGCTCCGGCTGCAGGCCGGAAATCGCGACTATTGTCGCGTAGGCTTCAATTCCAAGTCTCGACAAACCCCGGATGGACTCTCGAGCGTAAAAAGAAGCCACTGTTGGTGCCGTTCCGTCATGGGATGTCGCCGGGTCCGGCCTGCCTTCCTCAAGCTATCATGCGCAGGCATTGCAGCAAGGGGGTGCAATCTCTCTTCCACTCTTGCACCGAGGTGGTTCGGTACTCATATCTTGCCGCAGATCACGAGCGATCGCGCCTGAGTCCTCGGGCGGCGGTCCGAACACCACCCGAGACAAAGTGAAGAAGAACAGTAAAGCCATGAGTGAAACCACCCAGGAAACGCTATCCTTTCAGGCGGAAGTCAGCCGCCTGCTCGATATTGTCGCCAACGCGCTCTATTCCAACCGCGAGATCTTCCTGCGCGAGCTGATTTCCAATGCCTCGGATGCCTGTGACAAGCTGCGCTATGCAGCGCTGACCGAACCCGCATTACTGGAAAGCGATTCCGAGCTGCGGGTCGAGCTGTCGGTGGACAAGGACAAGGGCCAGTTGACCATTGCCGACAACGGCATCGGCATGAATCGGGAAGACCTGGTGGAGAACCTGGGTACCATCGCCAAGTCCGGCACCTCGGCCTTCCTGGACAAGCTGGGCGAAAAGCGCGGTGAAGTGGATCTGATCGGTCAGTTCGGCGTCGGGTTCTATTCCGCCTTCATGGTGGCGCAGCATGTTTCCGTCGAGACCCGCAGGGCCGGTGAGGAGAGTGGCTGGCACTGGGAGTCCGACGGCCATGGCAGCTTCACCATCGGCGAGAGCGAGACGGCACCGGCCCGGGGCACGCGCATTACCATCACATTGAAGGAGGATGCGCAGGAGTTTCTGGAAGAGGCCAGCCTGCGCCGGATCGTGCAGACCTATTCCGATCATATCGCCTTTCCGGTGGTGCTGAAGCATGCAGGCGAAACGGAGGACGAACGCCTGAACAGTGCGGGTGCACTTTGGCTGCGCCCGAAGAGCGAGATTTCGGACGAGCAGTACAAGGAGTTCTACAAGCACGTTGCCCACGCGCTGGACGAGCCCTGGACCTGGTTGCACTTCCGGGTCGAGGGCATGATGGAATACACGGGCCTGCTGTTCATTCCCACGCAGCGGCCCTATGACCTGTTCGACCCGCAGCGCAAGCATGGGGTGAAGCTCTACGTGAAGCGCGTCTTCATCACCGACGACTGCGAGACCCTGCTGCCGGCATACCTGCGCTTCCTGCGCGGCATCATCGATTCCGAGGATCTGCCGCTCAACATCAGCCGCGAGATGCTTCAGCACAATCCCATGATCGCGAAGATCAAGTCTGCGCTGGTGAAGCGCGTTCTGGGCGAACTGGAGACCAAGGCCGAGAAGGAGCCTGAGAATTACACGACCTTCTGGGAAACCTTCGGTCCCGTTTTGAAGGAAGGTCTCTATGAGGATCGCGACCAGAGCGAACCCCTGCTGAAGCTGGCGCGCTTCCGCTCCACTCGCCGCGAGGGTTGGGTTTCTCTTGAAGAGTACGTGAGCGGCATGAAGCCGGGGCAGAACGAAATCTATTTCATGACCGGCGAGGACCTGGACGTCCTGAAGAAAAGCCCGCAACTCGAGGGCTTCTATGACAAGGATGTCGAGGTCCTGTTGCTGACCGATCCCATCGACGAGTTCTGGGTGCCGGCTGTCGGAAACTACCAGGACAAGGAGTTCAAGTCGGTCACGCGAGCCGGGGCCGACCTGGACAACATCGCTGGCGAGTCCAGTGATGATTCAAAGGATGGCGAAGAGAAGGCCGAGGAGGGCAATGCCGATGCACTGGTGACCTTCCTGAAGGAGAACCTTTCCGGAAAGGTCAAGGATGTGCGCGCCTCAAAGCGCCTGACCAGCAGCCCGGTCTGCCTGTCGGCCGACAGCGGTGACCTGGACCTGCACCTGGAGCGCATGCTGAAGCAGCATGGACAGCTGAACCAGGAGGCCTCGCGCATCCTTGAGGTCAACCCCAACCACCCGCTGGTGCGCAAGCTGTCCGACAAGCTCAGCAACGGCGCCGAGGCCAGCGAGATGGCGGGCATGGGCGAACTGCTCCTGGACCAGGCGCGCATCCTGGACGGCGACCTGCCGCTCGATCCCTCGAACTTCTCCAAGCGCCTGTCCGAACTGGTTCAGCGCAGTCTGGGTTGAGGAGCAAGATGGTTGCTACCCTGAGGATCTGGCTAAGCGTGGTGCCGTATTCTGGCTAGTACTATAATCTAGGCATGAACTGATTCGATCTGCAGGGAGTCGCAATTCCACAGTTGTTCCCGTGCCAGGCACTGAACGAATTGTGAGAGACCCATTGTGCAGGTTCATGAGGGCTTCTGAAATATTGAGGCCCAATCCGGTGCCTTTGCTGGTATTGCTCAGGTAGGCATCCTTGGCCTGACCAAAAGGCTCCAGCGCTTTCCGGACATCCTCATCGCTCATCCCTATGCCTTGGTCTGAGATCAAGAGTGAAAGACTGCCATCCACATTCTCCCTAGATTTTATCTGAATGGAAGTTCCAGGATGCGAGAACTTGATGGCATTCGACAGGATATTGACGACAACCTGGGTTAAGGCCCGGATATCGACGTGTATTAGGTAATCTTCCGTGGGCATCTCTATCGAGATGGACTTCTGCCCAGCCAAACGCTTTACCAGGACCAGGCTTTGCTCAAGCAGGTCTGAGAGTTCTATTTCACTCTCGTGCAATTCATAACGTTGGGCTTCTATTTTAGACATGTCCAGGATGTCATTGATCAGCCCAAGAAGATAATTGCCGCTTGCATGAATGTCTTGTGCATAGCCTTGAATTTGTTCGACAGGTAGTGATCGTGAATATTCTTGGCGAATCAGGTCTGAAAAGCCGATTATTGCGTTCAATGGCGTGCGCAACTCATGGCTCATCATGGCCAGGAACTCGGATTTACTTTTGCTAAGTGCCTCCGCTGAGTTTCGTGCTTCTCTCAGTTCTTTGGTCTGCGACTCAAGCCAATTGTGATACTCATGGAACAATTGAGCGCGCTTGTAGGCGCGCTGTATGATAATCCCAAAAACCAGCATCATGATGAGTGCTTCAAGAAGCAGAGGTATATAGAGCTGCTTAAGAATGGCGTTTGCAGGTTTTGCAGATTCCCAGTTCAGGATGCCTAGTATGTTTCCCTCAACAGACCTCAGGGGCAACTGAGACCCACTTGCTTGTGCACTATCGAGGGAGAGGTGCATATCCTTCAAAAGAAATGGATAATCGATTGTGGATAGCAAATCCTGGTCAAATGTCTGGAAGAATATAAGGACCACTGGAGCGCCATCATCACGGGGCAGCGGACGTGTACCTTCCCAGTTAACCACAGAAGCGGCGGCCAGATGAAGACCTTCCTTGTCACGGAAAAAGCCAGTGACTGCTTTGGAGTCCTCGCTTCCTCTTCCTACAGCCTGCGCGCGGGCAGCGATAACCAACTTATTCACGGGTTCTGGAAGATGTTCAGGCACAGCTAGAGCATCAGACTCCGTGTGGTGGATGATGCGGTTATTGGCTCCTACTGCGAGAGAGCCATCCATGCCAAGCCCGTCAACCACCCATTGGCCTACATTGTCATCAGCCCATTTTGGATCATAGCTTGAGACAAGGTTTTCAACTGTAGCGTCCCAATAGGCATAATCTTCCACAAAATCGCTGAGCTTTTCGCGTTGTTCAGAGATGGTGGACGAAACAATCTGCAGTGCTGTTTGTTCGGCAACCCTGTTTTGCTCTTGAACGGTATTGTAGATAAGTGCGGCTGCTACCACGAGGAAGACAGCAACGAGAACGAAGATTGGGAACAGTTGGGCACGTACGGTGATCAGCCCAAAATTGTAAGCCCTTCTTCTCGCTTCTGTAGTATCTACCATCTCAAGTGCCTGAACTCAGCTGTGCAGTGACCGGCTTGCTTGTTCAGGGGTTTTTTGACTTCTACCTGAAGTGGTTTCCTGGTAAAGGAAATTTGCAGCACGGCTTAGCTCGGAAAGTGACAGCAATATGTTGAGGAAGCGTAAAGATATACCCCGAATATTTGCTTTCTTGAGCTTCAGTTTTCATGAGCTTTGAGGATAGAATGAGCCTTCCATTCCAGGGGTTTTTACATGCATTCTATTTAAAAGAGAAAGTCTGGCTTTTTTGATCTGTATCTCAGGGTGGAAAGAGGGAAATAGCGCCCCTGATATAAACCGTTAGGCTTGTTTGGAATAGTTGGCTTGAAGGACCCGTTCTGCTGGAAACCGCAGGATGACTGTAGTGCCGTGTTCGGGCGCTGATTCGATGTCCAGGGAGCCTTCGTGCAGCTGCATGATGGACTGGCAGATGTTCAGGCCCAGGCCCGTGCCCTGGATTCCCTGGACATAGGCATCCTCGGTCCGTCCGAAGGCCTCGAGTGCCTTGGCGATGTCCTCCGCTTTCATGCCCTGTCCCTGATCGCGCACGCGCAGGGTCAGTTTCCCATTGTTTTCCCGGGTATTGCTGATCCAGACACTGGTCTCGGGCCCTGAATACTTCAGTGCATTGGACAGCAGGTTGACCAGGACCTGCTTCAAGGCCCTGGGGTCTGCCTGGAGCGTGCAGTCTGTAACCTCGTTGTGGAGCGTTATGTTGCTGCGCTCGGCCATGCTCTGGACCAGGGAGAGGCTTTCCTCCACCAGTTCGGACAGCTGGATTTCCTCTTCATGGAGTTCGTAGCGTTCGGCCTCGATCTTGGAGAGGTCCAGGATGTCGTTGATCAGCGAGAGCAGATATTCTCCGCTGGAATTTATGTCCCGTGCATATTCCTGGATGCGCTCGATGGGGAGCGTTTTCACGAACTCCTGACGCAGCAGGTCGGAAAAGCCCAGGATGGCGTTCAGCGGCGTGCGGAGCTCATGGCTCATGGTGGCCAGGAAGCGGGATTTGCTGCGACTGAGCGCTTCTGCATGCTCCTTGGCCTGCTTCAATTCCTCGGTCCGTTCCTCCAGAAGGCCGTGATAGTACTCGAACAGCCGGGCACGCCGGTATGCGTGACGCACGAAGAAGGCCGAAAGCACCAGCATCACAAGTCCGGCGATTGTCAGGGGCAGGACCATCTCACGCAGCATGCCCAGCCCGGGTGACGTGCTGGCCCAGGTCAGGGCGGCAAGGGTCTGTCCAGAGGCAGTTGTCAGGGGCAGATGCGTGCGGCTGCCTTCGGGCGCTTCCGAAACAAGGCTGAGGCCCTCCAGTTCCAGGTCCGTTGTCAGATCGGTCAGGAAGGCGTCATCGAAGGTCATGAAGATGACAAGGACGGCATGCTGGTCTTCCTCAAGTGCGTGATCGCGCGCGCCCTCCCAGGTCAGCGGCGCGGCTGCAACCAGATGCAGGCCTTTCTCGTCCTTGAAAAAACCTGTGGCCGCTTCAGGCCGCTCACCAGGGTTGCCGACATTGCTGCGGGCCGTGTCCATCAGAGCCTGGACTTCACCTGGCAGGGCTTCCGGCTCGGCCAGATACTCGGGGTCATATTGATTGACGTGATGCAGAATGCGGTTGTTGCTCCAGGCCACCAGCGCGCCATCCATCTGCAGGCCGTCGAGGGCCCATTCACTTATGTATTCCTCTGCCCAGTCCGGGTCGTAGTCCAAAAGGAGGTTCTCGATGCTGTCGTCGTCATAGGCGCCACTGACCGTATGGTTGGCGATGGTTCTGCGGTGCAGATTCAGGCCCTTCTCGACAATGCGCCGTTCGGACTCCACGGCCAGTTCGTACTGGTGCCAGGCGGTATCATAGACAAGCGCTGCGGCAAGGCCCAGGAAGCCCAGCACCAGAATCAACACGGGCCACAGCTGGCGTCCCATGGATGGTGGCGTCCCCTTTTCGCCGGAATGCTTGCGGAGAAAGGTCACGGATGCTTCGCGCTATGTGGTGTTGCGAGAGAGGTGCCGGCACGCACTGAGGGTCTCCTGTAGCCTGCGACTCGGAGACTCGAGCCACAGTTCCAGTGAACAACAGCGGCAGGTTTAATCGCAATTGACTCGAAAAATCAACGTAATGCTGCTGTCCATCATTACTACGGACAGAGGCTGATCGGCTCAGGCTTTCCCAAGGGGCTTTTGGAGCAGCTTATCCAAGCGCATCCGGGCGTGGACCACCGGTTGCCCAATCGAGCAGTTCCACCGTATGAACCACCGGCATTTCGGCCCCACTGGCGATCTGGGTGATGCAGCCGATGTTGCCGCTGGCGACGATCTCGGCCCCCGTGCGCTGCAGATGGCCTACCTTGCGATCCTTCAATTGATTGGCGATGACCGGTTGGGTCAGGTTGTAGGTTCCGGCCGATCCACAGCAGATGTGACTTTCAGCCGGCTCCACCACCTCGAAACCGGCGGCCTGAAGCAGGGATTTCGGCGGTTGGCGCACCTGCTGGCCATGCTGCAGCGAGCAGGCCGAGTGGTAGGCCACGCGCTGGCCGGTGGGCCGTACCGGCTGCGGCAGGTCCAGTTCGGCCAGCAGCTCGGAGATGTCCTTCGTCATGTTCGAGATCTCGGCAGCTGCTTTGGCATAGTCCGGATCCTCGCGCAGCATGAAGCCGTAGTCCTTGACCGTGGTGCCACAGCCCGAGGCGTTGACGACGACGGCGTCCAGGCCGCCTTCGCTCTCCTTCAGGCGGTTCCAGGCATCGATGTTGGCCCTGGCCGAGGCAAGCGCCGGGTCCTCCTGGCCCATGTGATGAACCAGCGCACCGCAGCAGCCGGCCCCTTGGGCCACCACCACCTCGACGCCCATGCGGGTCAGAAGGCGCACCGTGGCTTCGTTGATGGCCGGGGAGAGCACCTGCTGGGCACAGCCGTTCAGCAGGGCAACGCGGGCACGGAGCGTACCTTCGGCCGGGAAGACCTGCGGGCGGTCCACCGGGGAGGGCGACGGCAGCTTGCGCGGTGCCATGTCGATCATGGTTCTCAGGCGGCCTGGCAGCAACCCTGCCAGCGGTCGGGCAAGTTGGGCACCGATGAGCGCAAGGCGGAAGCGTCCGGGATAGGGCAGGACGGTGGCCAGCAACTTGCGCAGGCTGCGGTCCGGCAGGGGGCGCTGGTAGGTCTCTGCGATGTGCTTGCGGGCATGGTCGACCAGATGCATGTAGTGCACGCCCGAGGGGCAGGTGGTCATGCAGGACAAGCAAGAAAGGCATCGGTCGATGTGGGTCACCACCTTCTCGCTGGCGGGCTTGTCGTTCTCCAGCATGTCCTTGATCAGGTAGATGCGTCCGCGCGGACTGTCGAGCTCGTTGCCCAGCAGGACATAGGTCGGACAGGTGGCGGTACAGAAGCCGCAGTGCACGCAGTTGCGCAGGATCTGTTCGGATTCCCGGGTATCGGGGTCGGCCAGCTGGGCGAGTGAGAAGTTTGTCTGCATGGGCTTAACTGTCCGCGTAGATGCGACCGGGGTTGAGGACACCGCTGGGGTCGAAAGCGTTCTTGAGCCGCGCCGAGAGCGCAGCCTTTCCGGCGTCCTGCGGCTGGAAAACCGGAACAGCCGCGCGCAATGCGTCAGGCGCCCGCATCAGGGTGGCATGGCCGCCAGCTTCGGCAATGGCCTCGCGAACGATGGCCGTCCCGCCGTCGTCTTCGGTCCCGGCCGGGTCGAAGCCGATCCAGAGCAGGCCACCGCCCCAGTCGTAGAAATGCTGTCCCCTGCGTTGGTCCAGGATGCGGGCGGCAACGCCGGGGCCGGCTGTGGGAGCCGTTGAAACCTTCCAGACGATCTGCTCGCTGCTCTGCACGAAAGGATGCAGGTTTGCGATCTTGCTCCAGAAATCCTTCGAGTTCTTGCCGTGCAATTCTTCGGTCTCGCCAAGGGCTGACAGCTCCTTGCGCAAGGCTTCGCAACGGAAGACGGCTGAAGGCTCCGGACCTTCGACACGTACGGCGGTGACGGATCGGCCTGCGTCGGAGACCCGGGACAGCTCGAAATCAGCAGCCGTGGAGGCCGGCAGATGCGCGGCGGCGGAAACCTCGTGCGGTGAGCCGAGGGACTGGGACAGGGCTGAGACGGCCTGCGCATCCTCAAGTCCATAGACCAGCACGGTGCGCAGCTTTTCGGCGCCCGGCAGCACCTTCACCGTGACTTCGGTCATGATGCCCAGCGTTCCGTAGGAGCCGGCCAGCAGTTTGCTGAGATCATAGCCGGTGACGTTCTTGACCACGCGGCCGCCGGATTTCACCAGTTCACCCCGGCCGGTCACGGCGGAAAAGCCCAGAAAGTGGTCTCGTGCTGCGCCGATCTTGATACGGCGCGGGCCGGCCAGGTTGCAAGCCAGCAGGCCGCCCAGTGTGCCCTCGTCATGTCCACTGCCATAGAATGCCGAGAGATTCGGTGGTTCGAATGCCATCTCCTGGCCCGTCTCCTGCAAGGCAGAGCGAATGTCGGCAAGCGGCGTTCCGGCACCGGCGGAGAGCACCAGTTCCTCGGGTTCGTAGAGGCGGATGCCATTGAATGCCGACAGGGAGACCGTGTGATGCGCCTGCACAGGGCGCCCCAGGCCGCTCTTGCTGTCGCTGCCAATGACCTTCAGGGGCTGTTTCTCGGAAACCGCCCAGTTCACCAGTTCAACCAGCTGGTCCGGGTTCTCCGGGCGCAGGATCTCGCTCATGGATGGACCTCAGAAGCGGGGAATGTCGGGGAAGGGCAGTTGCCCCTTGTGAATGTGCATGCGCCCCAGTTCAGCGCAGCGATGCAGTTGTGGGAAGACCTTGCCGGGATTGAGCAGGCTGTCGGGATCGAAGGCACACTTCACCCGCTGCTGCTGGTTCAGGTCGACCTCGGAGAACATGGAGCCCATCAGGTCGCGCTTCTCGACCCCGACTCCGTGCTCGCCGGTCAATACGCCGCCAACCTCGACACAGAGGGTCAGGATGTCGCTTCCGAAGTCTTCGGCCTTCTCCAGGTCGCCCGGCTTGTTGGCGTCGTACATGATCAGCGGATGCAGGTTGCCGTCGCCGGCATGGAAGACGTTGACCACGCCCAGGCCGTAGTGCTCGCTCATCTCGCGCATGCGAGTGAGGACATGGGGCAGCTTGTTGCGCGGAATGGTGCCGTCCATGCAGTAGTAGTCGGGCGAGAGGCGACCGACGGCCGGAAAGGCGGCCTTGCGCCCGGCCCAGAAGCGTGCGCGTTCCTCGTCATTCTCGGAGATGCGGTTGTAGACGGCACCCTTCTCCTTGGCGATCTCGTTGACCCGTTCCAGCAGGTGGTCGACCTCGATAGGTGGGCCGTCCAGCTCGACGATCAGCAGGGCATCCACGTCCAGCGGATAGCCCGCCTTCACGAAATCCTCGGCGGCGTGAATGGCCGGCCGGTCCATCATTTCCATGCCGCCAGGAATGATGCCGCCGGCGATCACGGCGGCGACACAGTCGCCGGCCGCCTCACTGGTCTCGAATCCCAGCAGCAGGGCGCGCGCGGAAGCGGGTTTCTGCAGGATGCGCACGGTGACTTCCGTGACCACGCCCAGCAAGCCCTCGGAGCCGGTCATCAGGCCCAGCAGGTCGTAGCCTTCGCTGTCCAGGTGCTTGCCGCCGATCTCGATGATGCTACCGTCGATCAGGACCACCTTGAGACCCAGCAGGTTGTTGGTGGTCAGTCCGTACTTCAGGCAGTGAACGCCGCCGGAGTTTTCCGCCACGTTTCCGCCGATGGAGCAGGCGATCTGACTGGAGGGGTCCGGGGCATAGTAGAAACCGGCATGTTCCACGGCGTTGGTGATGCCCAGGTTGGTGACGCCGGGCTGCGTCACCACACAGCGGTTCTCGAAATCGGTCTCCAGGATCTGATTGAACTTGCCCAGCCCCAGGACGATACCATCCTCCAGCGGCAGGGCACCGCCGGACAGCGAGGTGCCGGCCCCGCGGGGAACCACCTTGATGCTGTTCTCGTTACAGTACCGCAGCACCTGGGAGACCTGCTCCGTGGTCTCCGGCAGCACGACGATCAACGGAATCTGTCGATAGGCGGTCAGCCCGTCGTTCTCATAGACGCGCAGTTCGTCTTCGTCATAGATCACGCTTTCCTGCGGCAGGATCTCCTGCAGGGTGGCGATGATTTCACGCTTGCGGCTGATCACGCCACGGTCCGGCTCCGGCATCTGCATGCCTGCGTCTCTCCCTTGCGTTTCCGCCTGCTAAAGGGCGGAAAGTGGTATTACCAATTTTGAGAGAGTATGAGAATGCCGAGCCCTGTGGTCAATGGCCAGGACATGGTTCGGCTTCTGCGCAGGCAACACGAAAAGGCCGCATCGAGAACGATGCGGCCTTCCGCGTCAAACTTCAGGCAGCCTCAGGTCCGCACCAGGGCGAACCGGGCGCCGGACTTAGCCCTGGCGGGCCTTGAAGCGGGGATTCTTCTTGTTGATGACGTAGACACGTCCGCGACGGCGCACGACGCGACACCCTTTTTCGCGCAGTTTTGCCGTCTTCAGGGAGTTGATGACCTTCATTCTTTTGTCCTCGCGACTGTCGGTTCCGGTGGTATCGGCCAGACGGAACCCTTCCAAATTCGAGGCGCGGAACATAAGCGCTGCCCCGACGGCTGTCAACGGCACACGCGCGGGGAACGGCCACATGGCAGGCAATATGAAGGGACATTGGGCTTGGCCGTTTACAGTTCTGTGTCGCCTTGATATTTTCCGCGCGCGCTCGGGGGCAGAAGGCGCTTCCGGAAACCCGTTTTTTGTTGCTGTGCAGGCCTGTACAGCATGCCAAGGCTGGACCCAAGTTCATGAAAATTCTCACCGGAAACTCGAACCGGTCGCTCTCGGAGGCGATTTCCGCCTACCTGAATCTGCCGTTGACCAAGGCGTCCATGCGACGCTTTTCAGACATGGAGGTCTTTGTCGAGATCCACGAGAACGTGCGCGGCGAGGATGTCTTCCTGGTGCAGTCCACCTCCTATCCGGCGAACGATAACCTGATGGAACTGCTGGTGGCCATCGACGCGCTGAAGCGCGGATCTGCCCGGCGCATCACGGCGGTCCTGCCCTATTACGGCTATGCGCGCCAGGACCGGAAGTCCGGCCCGCGCACACCGATCTCGGCCAAGCTGGTGGCCAACCTGATCACGGGCGCCGGCGCCGATCGGGTTCTGACCATGGATCTGCACGCAGGCCAGATTCAGGGCTTCTTCGACATTCCCACGGACAACCTCTTTGCCGCACCGGTTTTCATCAAGGACATCATCGAGCGTTATGATGGAGAGGAACTGACCATCGTTTCGCCGGACGTCGGCGGTGTCGTGCGCGCACGTGCCATTGCAAAGCGACTGGACGCCGACCTGGCAATCATCGACAAGCGCCGCGAACGCGCCGGTGTCTCCGAGGTCATGCACATCATCGGCGATGTGCGCGGCCGCCGCTGCATCCTGGTGGACGATATCGTGGATTCCGCCGGCACGCTCTGCAACGCGGCCGGGGCACTGAAGGATGCTGGGGCCACCGGGGTTTCCGCCTATGTCACCCACGGGGTTCTGTCCGGCGGCGCGGTGGCGCGCGTGTCCTCCTCGCCGATCGAGGAGCTGGTTACCACCGATTCCATTCTGGCGACTGAGGCCGTGCGCGTCGCGCACAATATCCGGCAGATCTCGATCGCACCCCTGCTGGGCGAGGCGATCCGCCGGATCAGTGACGAGCATTCGGTCTCGAGCCTTTTCGACATGCCGGCCTGAGGGTACGGCAACACAAACACGGCTGCGACACCCCTGGAGGTCGCGGCGTGTCGCAGCGGCGGGCGTGTTGTCCGCCGCAAATCGCTTGGTCAAGGAGTATGAAACATGAGCGAAACGCGTACGCTGAAGGCGGAGAAGCGTGAACGGGCTGGCAAGGGGGGAGCCCGTGCAGCCCGCCGCGCCGGATTGGTTCCGGCCGTCATCTATGGTGACAAGAAAGACCCCGTCACGATCACCCTGGAAGAGCGCGACATCGTTCGCGAACTCTTCACGCCGGGTTTCTTCACGCACCTGTTCGACATCAAGATCGGGAACAAGAAGGAACAGGTCCTGGCGCGTGATGTGCAGCTGCATCCGGTCAAGGAACTGCCGCTGCACGTGGACTTCCTGCGGGTATCGGCAAAGAGCCGCGTGAACGTCGAGGTGCCGGTCCACTTCATCAATGATGAGGAATGCAAGGGCATCAAGGTCGGCGGCGTGCTCAACGTCGTGCGCCACACGGTCGAGCTGGACTGTAATGCCGGCAATATTCCCGAGTATATCGAGATCGACCTGATCGGCTATGATGTGGGCGATTCCATCCACATCAGCGAGGTCGCGCTGCCGGATGACGTGGCTCCCACCATCAGCGATCGTGACTTCACCATCGCCACCATCGCCGCGCCGAGCGCCCTGAAGGGTGCCGACGAGGAGGAGGAAGAAGGCGAAGAAGGTGAAGAGGGCGAAGCCGAGGAAGGTGAAGCCGCCGAGGGCAGCGCCGAGGGCGAGGACTCCGGCGAAGGCGAAGAGTCTTCCGAGAAGTAAGCCGGATCGCCGCCCTGTCGGGTTTGCGCTGAATGCGCAGGACACCGGCAGGGCGGCGGTTTCGCCGTTCCGATACCAAGGGAGGTCTGTGCCATGCGGCTTCTAGTGGGACTGGGAAACCCCGGACCGACCTACGCCCGCAATCGGCACAACATCGGCTTCATGGCCGTGGATGCCTTTGCCGAGCATCATGGCTTCCCGGCCTGGCGACAACGCTTCCAGGGCTTCTGTTCGGAAGGTGTCCTGGGGGGTGAAAAGGTCCTGCTGCTCAAGCCCATGACCTACATGAACAAGTCCGGCCAGTCGGTGGGCGAGGCGGCGCGCTTCTACAAGCTGTCCCCGGAAGATATCCTGGTTTTCCATGACGAGTTGGACCTGGGCTGCGGCAAGGTGAAGCTGAAAACCGGCGGCGGTCATGCCGGACACAATGGCCTTCGTTCCATCATTGCCCATCTGGGGGCCGATTTTCGCCGGGCGCGGCTGGGCATCGGACATCCCGGCGACAAGGCGAAGGTGCATGGGCATGTGCTGGGCGATTTCTCCAAGAGCGAACAGGAAATCGTGGATCGCCTGCTCGAGGTAATGGCCCGCGAGGCCCCGCTGCTGCTGGCTGGTGACGCGAGGTCCGACGGGGCCTTCATGTCGAAGGTCAGCCAGGCCGTACAGCCTGCTAGGGATAGGCAGCCCTCGAAGGCCAAGGCAACGACGGTTCAGTCCGACAAGGGGACTGGACAGCAAAAGGAAACCCCGACCGCAACCGAAGGGACGGAGGCGCAAGCAGCTGGCCTTGGCGGTCAGGACGAAAGCGCGACAACTCTGGGCCAGGCGCTGAAGAACGCGATGAAGCGCCTGGGCGGAAACAATACGGAAAGCTGATCCATGGGATTCAAATGCGGAATCGTGGGACTGCCCAATGTGGGCAAGTCCACCCTTTTCAATGCGCTGACGGAAACGGCGGCGGCCGAGGCGGCGAACTATCCGTTCTGCACCATTGAGCCCAACGTGGGCCGTGTGGCCGTACCAGACCCGCGCCTGGAGAAGCTGGGCGCGATCGCCAAATCGGCCAAGGTCATTCCGACCCAGCTTGAGTTCGTGGACATTGCCGGCCTGGTGCGCGGCGCCTCCAAGGGGGAGGGGCTGGGCAACCAGTTCCTGGCCAACATCCGCGAGGTGGACGCGATCGCCCATGTCCTGCGCTGTTTCGAAGGTGAGACCACGCATGTGGACGGCTCCGTCGATCCCATCCGTGATGCCGAGACGGTGGAAACCGAATTGTTGCTGGCGGACCTGGAAAGCGTCGAGAAGCAGCTGGAATCCAGTGCCAAGCGGGCCAAAGGCGGTGACAAGGAAGCCAAGCAGCGCGTGGCCGTGCTGGAGCCCGTGGCGGCGGCCCTGCGCGAAGGACAGCCGGCGCGCAGCGTCGAGGTGTCTGCCGAGTTGCTTCCCACTTTCCGCAGCCTGAATTTGCTGACCGCCAAGCCGGTGCTCTATGTGGCCAATGTCGAGGAGGCTGCGGCGAAGGATGGCAACGCGCTCTCCGAGACGGTGCGTGCACGCGCCGAGGAGACCGGAGCCGGTTTTGTCGTGATCTCGGCCGCCATCGAGGCCGAAGTGGCTTCCCTGGGGGATGATGAGGAGAAGGAGGCATTCCTGGAAGAAATGGGTTTGGAGGAATCCGGGCTGGCTCGTCTGATCCGCGCTGGCTATGGCCTGTTGAACCTGATTACCTTCTTTACCGTGGGACCCAAGGAAGCGCGGGCCTGGACGGTGGCGGCCGGTGCCACGGCGCCGCAGGCCGCTGGCGTGATCCACAGCGATTTTGAGCGGGGCTTCATCCGCGCCGAGACGATCACCTGCGATGACTATATCGCGCTTGGCGGTGAACAGCCCTGCAAGGATGCGGGCAAGATGCGCGCGGAGGGCAAGGAATATATTGCCCGTGACGGCGACGTCTTCCTGTTCCGCTTCAATGTGTGAAGATCAACGCGCCACGCTTCAGCTCACCACATAGGTCATCAGCGCACAGCCGATCAGGAACTTGATCAGGCCGCCCAGGATGATTCGCTGGAAGAGGTCGCGCAGGCCGGCGTAGATCAGGTAGAGCCCGAAGGCCAGCAGCAGCCAGGCCAGCCAGTCCGCATTCTGCAGCCCGACACCGCGCGACAGGCCGTCGAAGAATCCGTCCAGAGCACCGGATACGCCGTTCCAGATCGCGGCCGCCAGTTGTCCGACCGCGGCTATAATGCTGCCGAGTGCTTCGCCCAGCCATTCGAACATCTGCTGCTATCCCCCGCGTGAGTGCTCGTGGCGGTTTAGCGGTCCCGGAGGGGACAAGGCAAGGACCTTGTCCTGTCAGTGTGAGTTCCGAGTCTTTGACTGAGCGGGCGGTTCGACTCCTAAAGCCGAAGCGATGTCCTTTGGCAAGGGCGCATCGAAATCGGGTCCAATCCGCAGTTTTCCTCGCAAGATTCCGGCTTTGCGTCGAGCGGTCTGTGTGCCGGTCGGAGGGCCGGGACGGACCAGCCGAGCAACCGGCTTTCCGGCGCGGCAAATCACGATCTCCTCTCCCTTCTCCGACTGCGCGATCAATCGGCAGAGGTGCGCCCTAGCTTCCATGATGTTGACTGTCTTCATTTCGTCTCTTCTTGCGAAGACATGCATCCTGAGTTGGTCTAGCCCAATACGAGGGAGGATGCAAAATATCATGGTGCTGTCCGGGGAGCCTTTTCACGAGTTTCTCCGCAAGACCCTGCCTTCCCTGGATCGGTTCGTGAACGGGCAGGTAAGGCAGGGCGCGGTGCTCCGGGTCAGACGGCGGTCCGAACGGTCTCGGTCACATCCAACTTGCGTTCCAGCATCACCGGGACCGGTCGGCAGACGGTGTTGCAGACCGGCGAGTGCTGCCGGGTGAAGGCAATGAGGTCGGCTAGTTCCTCCTCGGAGCAGTTCGCCTTCACGTCCATGCGGATGCGGATCTGCTCGTAGCCGGCGGGCACGGACTCGTCCAGGGCGAGCAGGCCCTGGACGTCCAGGTCTCCTTCCAGTTCCGTCGAGAGATGCTCGATGGTGATGCCGCGGGCCGTGGCGTGCAGCACGAAGGTCGTGGTGACACAGCCGGCGAGCGCGTGCAGCAGGAATTCCACGGGATTGGCGCCCTCGTTGTTGCCGAGCAGCACGGGCGGCTCGCCGTTGGTGAAGGTGAAGGGTTCCGAGCGCGAATCATCCTCGCGGCCGGCGCCGTAGAAGTCCCGGATCCTCGAACGGTTCTCGCCGCCGCTGATCCAGGTGTTCCGGGCGCGGAACTGGAAGTGGCCGAGGGAGCTGTCCGCCTTGATCGCATCGATGGTGGCTAAGGCGGCGGTCACGTCCAGACCGTTCATGTGGCCGGGCTGTGCAGGGGTGGTTTCAGGGGTCATCATTGTCCTACTCCTTTATTGTGTGAAAGTGATCAACTGTTTGACACATCTGCATAAATTTTGCCGATTGGCCTGTAGTGGCCGATAGAGGAGAAAATACGAGTGGACCGGCGCGCGGGTTAGCTCGATTCTGGTCACAACAGTTCCGTTTGTGCCACGAAACGAGGCTCATGAGGATGGACGGTTCTTCCCCCGCTGGCACCGAGGCCCTGATCGTCGCCGTGCCGGAAACGGCAGGCTCGGCGCTTTACGGTATGGTGGACGTACTGTCCGCCACTGGTCGGATTTGGCGCGAACTGGTGGGCGAACCGCCGGGAGCGCAGCTGATCAGGCCCCGGATCGTGGGCCTGTCGCGCACGCCCTTTCTCTGCGGCAACGGCATACCGGTCGCTCCCGAACTCTGCGTGGACGACGACCCGCTCGCGGACATCGTGATTCTTCCGGAAATGTGGCTTGCCCCCGATGATCCCCTCCAGGGCCGCTATCCGGACCTGCTGGACTGGGTCCGGCGGCGGTATCGCACGGGCAGCACGGTTTATTCGGCCTGCTCAGGCACCGTCCTTCTGGCGGCCACCGGCCTGCTTGACGGGCGCGAGGCGACCTCGCACTGGGGCTATCAGGATCTCTTCCGCACCTGCTTTCCGGCCGTGCGATTCCGGCCGGCGCCGAACCTGGTGTTCGCCGATCCCGCCGGACGGATCGTGAGTGCCGGCGGCACCACCTCCTGGCATGACCTGGCGCTACACATCATCGCGCGCCACTGCAGCCCCGGGGAGGCTTTGCGCATAGCCAAGGTCTACCTGCTGAAGTGGCACGGCGAGGGCCAGCTGCCATATGCCAGCCTGGTACGTGCCCAGCCCCACGCCGACTCAGCGGTACGCGCTGTGGAACAGTGGCTGAAGCAGTACTTCCGCGACGCGCACGCGGTCTCCGGCGCCGTCGCCCAGGCCGGACTGCCGGAACGCAGCCTCAAACGCCGCTTCAGGGCGGCCACGGGCACAAGCCTGATGACCTATGTCCAGAACCTCCGCATGGAAGAGGCCAAGCGGCAGCTGGAGGAAAGCGAAACGGCCTTCGAGGAGATCGCGGCGGAGGTGGGCTATGAAAACCCAGCCTTCGCGCGCCGGCTGTTCAGGCGCACCACGGGCCTGACACCCGGGCAGTATCGCAAGATGTTCCGGCCGGTGGCGCAGGCGGCCGAGCCGCTGGAGAGCGTCTCGTTCGCTGGCGAGGCCTCAACGAAGGCGGAGGACGGCGTGGCGTGAAGCCTTCCGGCCTCAGACCGCGAAATCCGGCGCCAGTTTCGCCAGCTGGCGCTTGATGCTTTCCAGGTGGGCCTGGGCGCTTTCGGCGTCGCCGTCCTGCATTTGGGCGGCGGTGCTTTCGGCGATCTCGCGCGGCACGGGCTTGAGCGGGCGGCCGGTGCTCATGGCCTTGACCTGGGCTTCGGCGGCACGCTCCAGGTAGTAGAGGTCATCCCAGGCCTGGGCGATGGTCTCGGCCGCCACCAGGATGCCGTGGTTCTTGAGGAACAGGATATCGGCCTCGCCCAGGGCGGTGGCCATGCGTTCGCCTTCGCGATCGTCCAGGGCCAGGCCGCTGTAGTTTTCGTCCACCGCCGTGCGGCCATAGAACTTCAGCGCCGTCTGGCTGGCCCAGGCCAGCGGCTCGCCCTCCAGCATCGACAAGGCCGTGGCGTAGGGCATGTGGGTGTGGAAGGCGACCTTCACACGCGGCACCACGCGGTGCAGGCAGGCATGGATATAGAAGGCCGTGGCCTCGGGCACGCCGTCGCCCTCGATGACATTGCCGTGCAGGTCGCAGACCAGCAGGCGCGAGGCCGTGATCTCGTCGAAGGCATGGCCATAGGGATTGACCAGGAACAGGTCGTCACGCCCCGGCACCATGGCCGAGAAGTGGTTGCACACCCCCTCCTGCAGGCCCAGGCGGGCGGCCATGCGGAAGGTGGCGGCGAGATCCACACGTGCGGCCTGCAGGGCCTCGCGGTCGATGGAATTGCTGCCTATGGCCGTTGTAAAAGCCGGGACAGGCGTTTGCCGGGATTTCAATTCGTGCGCCATCGGGACTCCGTCATCTTCAGGGTATCAGGCTGTAGAATGCTCAATCCAGCCGAACTGTGCAAACAGCCCGGGTAGGCCGTTCAGGTCCGGCAGTGTGGCATCCGGGGTGTAGTCTGGGGGAGGCTTGCGTCCTGAGCCGCGGTCAACCCAGATGCACCTAAGTCCAAGGTCTCGGGCAGCGGCCAGGTCGAGATGTGGGCTGGCACAGATGTGAACCGTCTCGTTACTGTCCACACCGAGTTCGCGATAGGCATGCTCGAAAAGCGCGAGGGAAGGCTTGTAAGCGCCTGCCTGCTCGGCAGTGATGATACGGTCAATTGTGTTGCCCAACTGCCCGACATTCCCAGCTATGATCGAATCATCGGTGTTGGAGATAATACAAAGCCGGAAGCCAGCTGCCTTGAGCCGTTGCAGGACATTCGGCACTTCTGGAAAGGCCGGCATGCCTGAGATTGCAGCTGTCAGGATTTCGCCGTCATCCTGCTCAACTGGAAGCCCAAGCTCGTCCATCGTCTGCTCCAGGGCCATCTGTGCGATCTCTCTGAAAGAGCGGTATGGGGGTGTCTGTTCGAGCCTGAATTCATGACGTTCATAAACCTCCAGGAGGGTCCGGGGATCGAGGTTTTCGACTTTCTTGTTATGCAGGAGCTGCCGAGCGACTTCATAGAGTCCCTCGTCCCACTGAATCAGGGTTCCGTAGCAGTCGAAAGTCAGCCAGCTTGGCGAAGGTTTGTCGGTGAGCATGTCCTGTGGTCTTTCATGTGATCTTGCCGATGCCGGACAATCTAGATCTCGATAGACGAATTAGAAAATTAAATGTATGTATAAACTTTAGTGGAAATACAAATGATACAATGTTTGATGTCGAACTCCTGAGAACGCTTCTGGCTGTGGCCGACACCGGCAGCTTCACGCTGGCGGCCAACAGGGTGCATCGAACGCAGTCAACGGTGAGCCAACAGATCCGCAAGCTGGAAGAAGCAGCGGGCCATCGCCTGCTTCGACGAGAACGCGCAGGCGGTGTGATTCTGCCGACCCAGGAGGGGGAAGTACTGCTCGGCTATGCGCGCCGCATCGTGGACATATCCAGGGAGGCCGAAACCATGATGCGTGCCGCCGAACCTCTGGAGACGATCCGTCTGGGCGTTCCCGAGGATTTTGCGGGGCATCGCTTGACGGAACTGCTGTCCGGCCTTGCGCGTTCCTTTCCCAGGGTGCGGCTTGACGTGACCAGTGGGCTCAATATCGAGCTTTCCCGTCAACTCGCTGCACGGGAACTCGATCTGGCGATCGTCAAGCGACACCCCGAGAGCGGGCCCTGCATCGCCCGTTGGCCGGAGCGCCTTGTGTGGGTGGCTGGACGCAAGGTGAAAGAAGTCGCTGAACCGGTGCCTTTGGCGGTTTTTCCCTCTGGGTGTGTCTATCGCGGCTATGCAATCGAAATGCTGGAAACTGCCGGGCGTCGCTGGCGCATTGCCTATGCGAGCCAGAGCCTGATCGGAATCCAGGCTGCCATCTCCTCTGGATTGGGGATAAGTATTCTCTCCCAAGGAGCTATTCTGCCTGGGCATCGCCGTCTGGAACCGGCGGAAGGCTTTCCGGAGCCACCGCAATCGGAAATCGCCTTGCTTGCGAAATCCGGCCGCCTGGAAGTGGTGGTCGAGGATGTAGCTTCCTATCTGGAACACCAGATGGGCACTGGGATATTGAAGGGCCTGATGAGTGTGGATGGTGGGTAAAATGCCTTCGAGGCAAGTGCTTCCGGAAACACTTAGGACGAAGGTTCAGAAACAGAAAAACTGCCCCTTGCCCTTGCCCCCCGTGATGCTGATATAGTGCTTACGGGAGGTTGGCCGCGGACGGATCGCTCGCCAACCCGGTCAGGTCCGGAAGGAAGCAGCCGTAACGAGTTTCTGCATCCGGGTCGCAGGTCCAGCCTCCCACCTTTCACGCGCCGCGCCGAGTGAGACGTCGGCGATCGCTTCCGCCAGGCTTCGAGCGAGGACATGACGGACCGGCCCGCGACCCCGACGCCGCAAGACGCGACAACATCCGGCAGCAAATCCCCCTATCTGGTTCTGGCCCGAAAGTACCGGCCGCAGTCCTTTGCCGACATGATTGGGCAGGATGCGCTGGTGCGCACGCTCAAGAACGCCATCGAGACCGATCGCCTGCCCCATGCCGTGGTGCTGACCGGCGTGCGCGGCGTGGGCAAGACCACGACCGCCCGCATCATCGCCAAGGCCATCAACTATACCGGCCCAGATGGCACCGCTGGCCCCACGGTGGGCAGCACCGACGACTGCGAGGCCTGTCGCGCCATCGCGGAGGATCGCCATCCCGATGTCATGGAGATGGACGCGGCTAGCCGCACAGGTGTGGACGACATCCGCGAGCTGATCGAGGGGGTGCGCTATCGTCCCGTCTCGGCGCGCTACAAGGTCTACATCATCGACGAAGTGCACATGCTCTCCAAGAACGCCTTCAACGCCCTGTTGAAGACGCTGGAGGAGCCGCCGCCGCACGTCATGTTCATCTTTGCCACCACCGAGATCCGCAAGGTTCCGGTCACAGTGCTCTCGCGCTGCATGCGGTTCGACCTGCGTCGTGTGGAACAGCCTGTCCTGGCCGAGCATTTCGCCAATCTCTGTGCCCGCGAGAACGTGGAGGCCGAAGAAGAGGCCCTGCAGATGATCGCCCGGGCTGCCGACGGCTCGGTGCGCGATGGACTTTCCCTGCTGGATCAGGCCATTGCCCTGGGGGAAACGCGCGTGGAGACGGCCACGGTCAAGCAAATGCTGGGCCTGACGGACCGGGCGCAGATCTATGACCTCTATGAAGCCACCCTGAAGGGCGACGTTGCCACGGCGCTGGAGCAGCTGGGGTCGCTCTACAATGCCGGCGGCGACCCTGTGGTGGTGCTGCAGGACATGCTGGAACTGACCCACACCTTGACGCGGGTCAAGGTGGTGCCCGATACGGCGGATGCCGGCCTGACCGAAAACGAACGCCTGCGCGGTCGCGAGATGGCGGGAAATCTGGGTGTGCCGGTGCTGACCCGGGTCTGGCAGATGCTGCTGAAGGGCATTTCCGAAACACAGCAGGCGGCTTCTCCCCTGCAGGCGGCAGAGATGGTGCTGATCCGCCTGGCCTATGCAGCCGACCTGCCGGCGCCGGCCGATCTGGTACGGCGCCTGTCGCAGCAGGATGGGGCGTCCGGTACTGCAGCAGCTACGGCGCCATCGGGAGCTCCTGCCGGCGCCGATGCCGTTTCATCTGGCGTAGCCGGGCTTGGCGGGAATGGCACGGGGCCTGAGGCTGGCCCGACCGCGCTGCGTTCCGTTGGTGGCAGCACGGCCCCGCAGACGGTAGCGATGCAGCCACAACCGGAATCGGATGTAGAACCCCTGCCGGAAGCGCGGCCAGACACAGCGGCGGAACAACAGCCGTCGAAGCCACGGCCCCGAAGCTTCGAAGAAGTGGTAAGCCTGACTCAGGAGCGGCGCGAAGCCCGGCTTGCCACGCAGTTGAAGAAGGACGTGCATCTTGTGCGCTTCGAACCGGGGCGTATCGAATTTCGCCCGGGCCCGCATGCGCCAAAGGACCTGGCCGGACAGCTGGGTCGCCTGTTAGGCGAATGGACGGGACAGCGCTGGGTCGTCAGCGTGTCGGATGAACAAGGTGAAGCCACACTGGAAGAGCAGGAGGCCGACCGCCAATCGCGTTTGCAGGCGGAGGTGTTGGCCGATCCGCGCGTCCAGGCGGTGATGCAGGTCTTTCCCGGTGCCGAGATTTCGCGCATAACCCTGCCCGAGGAAGAAACGCCTGATATGGGCGACGACGAGACACTGGAGTCCGGACTGGACACCACGGCTGAGCCGGCCGTTGGGCCCGCGGACGAAGAGGATATGGAGTAGTCCCTAATGAAGAATCTTGGCCAGATCATGAAGCAGGCCCAGGAAATGCAGGGCCGCATGAACGAACTGCAGGAGAAGCTGCAGGAAATGGAGATTACCGGCCAGTCCGGCGGCGGCCTGGTGCAGGTGACGCTGTCCGGCAAGGGTGAGGCGAGGAAGGTGAAGATCGACCCTTCGCTGATCGATCCGAACGATTCGGAAGTGCTGGAAGACCTGATCCTGGCGGCCATCAACGACGCCCGCGGCAAGGTCGATACCGAGGCACAGGAACAGATGAAGGAATTGACCGGTGGCATGAACCTGCCGCCGGGCATGAACCTGCCATTCTGAGACCTGGCGGAGCCTGGCCGGCGTGAGCCTTTCCGATATCGACCGCATGATCCAGTTGCTCGCGCGCCTGCCCGGCCTTGGGCCGCGTTCGGCGCGCCGGGCGACACTGAACCTGCTGCAGCGGCGCGAGGATCTCCTGCGCCCGCTTGCCGACGCGCTGGTGCGCGCCGCCGACAACATCCAGCAGTGCGCGATCTGCGGAAATCTTGATGACAGCGACCCCTGCCGGCTGTGCCAGGACGGCCGGCGCGATCCCGCACTGATTTGCGTTGTGGAGGAAATCGGCGATCTCTGGGCCCTGGAACGCAGCGGCGTTTTCCAAGGGCGGTACCATGTACTGGGCGGCACTCTGTCGGCCCTGGACGGGCGTGGCCCGGAGCAGCTCAATCTGTCCGGGCTCTGGAAGCGTGCGGAGCATCCTGATGTCAAGGAGGTGGTCCTGGCGCTCTCCGCCACGGTGGATGGGCAGACCACGGCCCATTACATCACTGAACGCCTGGCTGAGCTGCCCGTCGAGGTGACCCGCCTGGGTCAGGGGGTGCCCGTGGGCGGTGCGCTGGATTACCTGGACGACGGGACCTTGACGGCGGCCTTTCGGGCACGGCGGCCGGCCAGCGGCTGAACCGGAACAGCAGCCAGATTCGGTCAAACTGCGGCCGTAATTGTGCGCCAGCCTGCCTGCACAATCGCAAGCTCGGGAGAACATCGATGATTCTACACAGATCCCTGTTGGTGGTGACGCTTTCGCTGGCTGGCCTGGCGGCCCTGCCGCTCTCGGCCCAGGAGCGGGTGATCGGCCTCGAGGCGCGGCAGGATCTTGGCCTGACCGTCTATCAGAATGGCCTGACCCAGGTGGACGAGGTGCGCTGGCTGCCATTGGTGGAGGGTGAGAACCGCATTTCGCTAACAGGCATCAGCAACCAGCTTGTGCTGGACAGTGTCACGTTGGGCGCGGCCGATGACTTGGCGCTGGTTTCTCAGAGCTATCTGCCGGCAAACCTGACGCGCAGTGAACTTTTGAAACAGGCCGTCGGACAGCGTGTCCTGTTGATCCGAGACAATCCCGAAACCGGGGAAAGCGAACAACTGGATGCCGAACTGCTATCCATGGCTGACGGCATGCCCGTGCTGGATCTGGGCGATCGCATCGAGATCGAGCCGGCGGGACGTATTGCCCTCATCTCCTTGCCAAGGGACGTGCCGGGTGGTTTGCGGGCCGAACCGGCACTGACCTTGACGCTGGACAGCCAGCGCAAGGGATCGGGGGAATTGCCGCTGACGTACCTGACAGACGGTCTCGGCTGGCAGGCCAGCTATGTGGCCCGGCTTTCAGAGGAGGACCGGCTGTCCCTGGTCGCCAGCGTCACCCTGAACAACCAGACGGATGTCGCCTTTCAGGATGCCGGCCTGCGGCTCGTGGCAGGTGAGGTGGCCCGCACGCAGATGCCACGCCCGGCCATGCTGAGGGCATCCCCGAGCATGGTCGCCGACAGTTCCGAGGAACAGAAGATGGGCGCGCCGGTATCGCGCACCGACCGCTACGTCTATACGCTGGACGGAACGGTCAGCCTGCAGCCCGGCGAACAGCAGCAGCGCCGCCTCTTTGCGTTGCAGGATATAGAGGCCGATCGGCTTTATCGGTTCGATGGCCTGGCCACGGCGGGGGGCGGCCAGCCAGACAGGCCGGTGTCTGCAGGCCTGCATCTGGCTTTCGACAATAACGGTGACAACGCGCAACCGCTGCCGGCCGGGACCATCCGCGTCTATGACAGGAGTGGTGAAAAGGGCGAAGCCGCGCTTTTTGCCGGTGAGGCCCGCATGGATCACACCCCGGAGGGGGGCGAGGTTACCTTGCGTCTGGGTGAGGCTTTCGATGTATCGGCAATCGCCCGGCAAACGGATTTTGAACGACTCTCCGATGAGAGCTTCGAGGCCGTCCACAAGATCGTGATGAAGAACGCCCGTACCGCAGAGGTGGAGGTCGAGGTCACGGGAAGCATGCCACCGGGCGCCCGCATCCTGGAAGAAAGCGCTGAAAGCGAGGCGGAAGCTGCCGGACGTCCGGTCTGGACACTGGAGGTCCCGGCCGAGGGCGAGACCACACTGACTTATCGCGTGCGCGTGGAGCAATGAGGAACAAGCAGTGAGCCAGAGCTCTCTTCAGGCGCGATTGGCGGAGGCGGCGGCCCTTCTGTCTGCTGACAGACCCTTCCAGACTGTTTTCAAAGACGGCAATGCAGTCGCTGTCGAGCTCTACGCGCCGGTGGGCGAGGACCGGCAACAGCCGCATGATCGCGACGAACTTTACATCGTTGCGGCCGGGCAGGGCCGTTTCCGGCGCGGCGAGGAGGTGGTGACCTTCGCCCCTGGCGACCTGCTTTACGTACCGGCTCATGTACCGCACCGATTCGAGGACTTCAGCGAAGACTTCAAGACCTGGGTCATCTTCTATGGCCCCGAGCAGCCGCTGCAAAACGAGCACAGCTGACAATCCGACGACTTTCACGGGTCGCAGGAGAAATGCCGGCCCCTGGTCCCAGCCGGATTTCAAACCGACCTTTCTTTTCATGGTTGCGTGTCAAAAACAGGCCATTTTCGCGGCATTGCCCTGATATGGCCGTAATGCTGGGGTCTCATGGCTACAGTTGGGCTGCGCGAATTTACCTATTCGTGTAATCCCCATCATTCCTGAAAGGACATGAACAATGACTGTTTCTGAAAAACTGCAAGCCGCGAAACCTGTGCTGGGAGGCGCTGTCCTGGGTGCCGTGGCCGTGACGATCATCGCCTTTGCCGGTGGGTGGGTGGTGACAGCCAACACCATGGAGAAGAATGTCAGCATGACCCGCGTAAGCACCCTGGCGTCGGTCTGCGAAGAAGTCGCGCGCGAAGCCTGGCTGGTCGAGGGACGCCAGCTTGATGAACTCAGCGGGTTCCGCAACGCCGAACGCAGTGAGTTGGCGAAGCGTTTCGTTCCTGCAAGCGCGGGCGGTGCCGACGAGGGTAACAATATCCACAGTGAAGTTGCCACTGCCTGTGACCGGCTCTTGCGGACCTGAACACGTCCGGGTGCGATGAGGGTGTCCGAAGGGCACCCTCACAGCCTCCTGCCGGCTTGACACAAGACTCTAGCGCGCCTTGTCGCAATAGCGTAGAGAACCCGTTTACAGAAAGCTCAAGGCGCGCGACAGTGAGCAGGAGGAGCGCCATCATGACCCAGCGCCGCTTCATCCAGTGCGATGTCTTCACCGCCGTGCCCACCAAGGGCAATGGCTTGGCTGTGGTTCTGGACGCCGATGGCCTGTCCGACAGGGCCATGCAGGATTTCGCCGCCTGGACCAACCTGGCGGAGACCAGTTTCCTGCTGCCGCCCGAGGATTCGGCCGCCGATTACCGCCTGCGCATCTTCACACCCGATCGCGAGTTGCCCTTTGCCGGCCATCCCACGCTGGGCAGCTGTGCAGCATGGCTGCATGCGGAGGGCGTTCCGATACAGGAAGGTCTGGTGCGCCAGGAATGCGGTGTGGGGCTTGTGGAGATCGATCTGACAGGTGCCACGCCGGCCTTCGCGGCCCCGCCCACTGCGGTCAAGGCCCTGCCCGAGGGCCGTCAGTCGGCATTGGTGCGTGCCCTGCAACTCTTGCCCGACCGGGTGGTGCGGTCGGCATGGCTCAATAACGGCCCCGACTGGAATGTCCTGGAACTGGAAAGTGCGGATGACGTGCTTGCCGTGGAACCGGCCGGCCTTCGTGCAGCTGGCTTGCATGACGTGGGCCTGATCGGTCCTCAATCGAAGGGAAGCGAAACCGACTATGAAGTCCGCCTACTTGCTCCACCGACAGCCATGTCCGAAGACCCCATAACGGGCTCGCTCAACGCCGCTATCGCCCAGTGGATGGCGGCAGAGGGACGCCTGCCCGGTCCTGTCACCGTGCGCCAGGGGACGCGCCTGGGCCGCGAGGGGCGCGTCACCATCACGCCCTCGACGAAGGAGGCCGGGCGCATCCTGATCGGCGGCGAGACGCAGATCCTGATCGAGGGCACGCTGGAACTCTAGCGGAACCTCCCTGACTCACCGAATCAACACAACAGCATAGAGAAGAGAGTTATTCGCGCATGATTCGCCACATGGTCTTTTTTACCGTGAAGAACCCGGCTGACCTAGCTGCCGCCGAGGCCGGCCTGAAACGCCTGGAACAGGTGTCCGATGCCGATGTCCTGCAGGTGCGCCGCAACCTGCAGCGCGACCAGCTTGGCAACGAGGTGGACCTGGTGGTCTATGGCGAATTTGCGGACGCGGACAAACTGGCTGCCTTCAAGGACCATCCGCTCTACGAGGAGGCCATCGCCCTTGTGCGCCCCCTGCGCGATTTGCGGATTGCGGCGGATGTAGAGGTTTGACGGGACGTCAGTTGTTGCCGTGATCCCTATTCCTCACCGCGCACCGGTGGGGTGATCTGTGCATCGCCGTCTTCCTTGTCCTCCAGTTGAAGGTCCTCGATGCGCTCGCCGCGTTTGGAGACCTTCTCGGTGGAGATGCGGATCTGGCGGATGTCTTCTGTGGCCTGGTCGAAGTGGCGTTGCAATTTGCCGACGCGGTCGTCCAGGCGACCGACATCGGTCAGGAGGTGATGCACCTCGGTCTGGATCACGCCGGCCTGTTCGCGCATGCGCACGTCCTTGAGCACGGCGCGTACGGTGTTGAGCGTCGCCATCAGGGTGGTGGGGGAGACAATCCAGACGCGGGCGCGATAGGACTCCTCGACCAGCGAGGTGAAGTTGGCGTGCAGTTCGGCATAGACCGCCTCGCTGGGCAGAAACATGAGCGCCGATTCCGCCGTTTCTCCGGCAATGATGTACTTGTCGCGAATGTCCTTGATGTGCTTGCGCACATCGTTGGTGAAGGCGCGCATGGCCGCCGTGCGGCTGGCTTCGTCCTCGGCGGCGCGCAGATTGCGAAAGGCCTCCAGCGGGAACTTGGAATCGATGGCGATCGAACCCGGCGGGTTGGGCAGCAAGAGCAGGCAGTCCGCGCGTGTCCCGGTCGAGAGCGAAGCCTGGAAACTGTAGGCCGAGGGCGGCAGGACGTTTTCCACGATGTCGTGCAGCTGGACTTCGCCAAAGGCCCCTCGCGCCTGTTTGTTGGAGAGGATGTCCTGAAGGCCCACCACTTGGCCGGACAGCTCGGTGATGTTCTGCTGCGCCTTGTCGATCACTGCCAGGCGCTCGCGCAGATCGGTCAGGCTCTTGGACTGCTGTGTCTGGGATTCGTTCAGGCGGTCCCCGATCTTCTTCGAGAAGTCGGACAGCCGCTCCTCCATGCTGCGCGCCAGTGCGCGTTCCTGCTCGCGCAGGCTCTGGGACATCTGGGCCTGTACGGCCGCCTGGCTCTCCGACAGCTGGCGCAGGCGCTGGTCAACCTCCTGATTGCCCCGGTCCTGGCCCCGGCGCAGCAGAAGCGCCACCACCACACCAACCATCAGGCCGACCAAGCCCGTCAAGGCCAGCAGAAGCGGGTCAACTCCGTCCATAGTCTCCATCCATTCCGTAGCGTCCGGGGCCTGCATAGCACAAGCAGTCAGAGTCGCGGGAGCATTGGGCGTGCCTGGCCCACGGCTTCAAATCTTGACGCCTGCTGGTGAACGGCATACCTATCCAGATTAGAAGGATTTCAAGGAACGGATACCTCGCAAAATGGCATTGCTTCCCATCGTGACCGCACCAGATCCCGTGCTCAAGACCAAGGCAAAGCCGGTCGAGCGCGTGGATGACGCTATCCGGAAGCTGATGGACGACATGCTCGAGACCATGTATGCCGCGCCGGGCATTGGCCTGGCTGCGCCGCAGGTGGGGGTGTCCAAGCGCGTGATCGTGGTGGATGTCACGTCCGAGGACGAGGAACGCAAGCCCTTGCTCATGGCCAATCCGGAGCTGGTTCAGGTCTCCGACCACGATGCTACGTACGAGGAAGGCTGCCTGTCGGTGCCGGAGTATTTCGGCGAGGTGGCACGGCCTGCGGAAATCCGGCTGCGCTATATCGACCGCGAGAACGAGATTCGCGAGCTGGAAGCCGACGGCCTGCTGGCCACCTGTATCCAGCACGAGATCGACCACCTGGACGGCATCCTGTTCCTGGACCACCTGTCTTCGCTGAAGCGCAACATGGTGCTGCGCAAGCTGCTGAAAGCCAAGAAGACGCACGCCCTGCCCAGCTACGCGGCCGCATCCTAAGGACATAGCCCTCGGCTGGCATTGACGTCTGCTCATGCTATAAGCGGGGCCATGTCGGAAAGCACCACTACATCCAGAAAGAAGCCTTTGCGTCTGGCCTTCATGGGTACGCCGGATTTCGCCGTGCCCACCCTGGAAGCGTTGATCTGGGCCGGGCACGAGATCGTGGCTGTCTACACCCAGCCGCCGCGGCCCGCCGGGCGCGGCCATCGCGAGACGCGCTCGCCTGTGCACGACACGGCGCTGGCACATGACCTGCCGGTCCATACGCCGGACAGCCTTAAGGATCCGCAAGCGCAAGCCGACTTCGCCGCGCTGGACCTGGATGTCGCCGTGGTGGTGGCTTATGGCCAGATTTTGCCCCAGGCCGTCCTGGATGCGCCGCGGCATGGCTGTGTCAACGTCCATGCCTCGCTGCTGCCGCGCTGGCGCGGTGCGGCCCCGATCCAGCGCGCCCTTCTGGCCGGCGACGCCGAGACCGGGGTCACCCTCATGCGCATGGAGGCCGGCCTGGATACCGGACCAATGCTGGCGCGTCTGCCGCTGGAGATTGCCCCCGACGAAACCGGGCAAAGCCTGCATGACCGCCTGGCCCGCCAGGGCGCCGAAGCCATCGCATCGGTGCTAGCGGACTATGTGGCTGGCCGCATCACCCCCGAGCCGCAACCCGAAGAGGGCGTGACCTATGCCGCCAAGCTGACCCGCGCGGAAAGCGCGCTGGACTGGCGCCGGCCGGCAGTGGAACTGGAGCGCAAGGTACGTGCCTTCACGCCCTGGCCGGGCGCCTACTGCGAATTCGACGGCGCGCGCATCAAGGTTGTGCAGGCTGCCCTGCAGGAGGGTCAGTCAGGCGCCAGGCCGGGGACAGTTCTGGATGATCGCCTGACCGTGGCCTGCGGCGAGGGGGCCTTGCGGTTGGTGAAACTGCAACGACCGGGACGCTCCGTCCTGGAGGCTTCTGCCTTCCTGCGCGGCTTCGCCGTGCCGGCGGGCGCGGTCCTGAGCTTGCCGGAGCCGGCATGAGCCAACGCTTCAAGCTGACCCTGGAATACGACGGGGCCCCCTTTGTCGGCTGGCAACGCCAGGACAACGGCCACTCGGTACAGGCCGCCGTGGAAGAAGCGGTTCATGCCTTTTCCGGCGAACGCGTGGTGGTGCACTGCGCCGGGCGCACGGACGCCGGCGTGCATGCCGTGGCCCAGGTGGCGCATTTCGACCTGGCGCGCTCGACCCGGCCCGATACCGTGCGCGATGCCGTGAACCACCATTTGAAGCCGCAGCCGGTTGCCGTGATCGCGGCCGAGGAAGCGCCCAATGACTTTCATGCGCGTTTCTCGGCAACGGGGCGCAGCTATCTTTATCGCATCGTCAACCGGCGCGCGCCGTTGGTGCTGGATGCCGGCCGTGCCTGGTGGGTGCCCAAGGCACTGGATGCAGAGGCAATGGCCGCCGCGGCACAACGCCTGGTGGGCAAGCACGACTTCACATCCTTCCGAGCCTCGGAATGCCAGGCGGATTCGCCGGTGAAGACACTGGATCACCTGGAAGTGGTGCGCGAGGGGGAGGCGATCGAGATTTACGCCGCGGCGCGTTCCTTCCTGCATCACCAGGTGCGCAACATTGCCGGCACCCTGAAACAGATCGGCCACGGCCGCTGGGCGCCGGAAGAGATCAGCACCATCCTGGAGGCACGCGACCGTTCCGCCGCTGGAGAGACCGCTCCGGCCGATGGGTTGTACCTGACAGGTGTGCGTTACGATTAACTACCTGGAATCAGAAATAAATAGCCTCATGCTGAGGTGCCCGACCCAAGGGGTCGGGCCTCGAAGCATCCCGGCACCGACCTGGACCCTGGAAAATGGCACAGCCGGTGCCGGTGCCCTTCGAGGCTCCGCGCTTACGCGCTCCACACCTCAGGGTGAGGATCGTTTTTTATCAATAATTTGAACTCCGATCTACTGGTCCTTTGTCGAAGACAAAGCCTCGAAGCATGTTGGTTACTCACCCGCCATGGGCCTCGCGGCTGTCCTCGGGCGCCTGGGCACGATCGTTCATGCCGTAGTCACGAATGACGCCGGCAATGCGCAGGCGGTAGTCCTTGAAGACGCCGGCCCGGCCCTTGGCCTGGGTGGCGCGGTGATTGGGCCGGTTGCGCCAGTTCTGGACCGCCTCTTCGTCACGCCAGAAGGACAGGGACAGCAGCTTGCCGGAATCGGTGAGGCTCTGGAAACGCTCGACGGAGATGAAGCCGTCGATCTGCTCCAACTCAGGCTTCAACTCGGCGGCCAAGTCCAGATAGTGGTCGAACTCCCCCTCGGCTGGCCAGACTTCGAAGATGACGGCGATCATGGGCGTGGTCTCCCTCCTGATTCATTGCTTTCAGGAGAAGACTAGCAAAGATGACCCGGACATGCCTGCGCCTGTCAGTTCCGGCCGGGTTTCAGAAGGCCGCGGGTGATGACCTGGGCCTGGATCTCGGCGGCGCCCTCGAAGATGTTGAGGATGCGCGCATCGCAGAGCACGCGCGAGATCTTGTATTCCAGGGCATAGCCGTTGCCGCCGTGGATCTGCAGCGCGTTGTCGGCGTTGGCCCAGGCCACACGGGCGGCCAGCAACTTGGCCATGCCGGCCTCGATGTCGCATCGCCGGCCCGAATCCTTCTCGCGGGCGGCGGCAAGGGTCAGCTGTCGCGCCAGCATGGTTTCCACCGCCATCCAGGCGAGCTTTCCGGAGACGCGCGGGAACCCCAGGATGGCCTTGCCGAACTGCTTGCGCTCCTGGGCATAGGCCAGCCCCAGCTCCATGGCGTTCTGGGCGACCCCAACGGCCCGGGCGGCGGTCTGTATGCGCGCGGATTCAAAGGTGGCCATCAACTGCTTGAAGCCTTCGCCCTCGACCTCGCCCAGCAGATTGGCGGCCGGCACTTCGAAATCGTCGAAGGCGATTTCGTATTCCTTCATGCCGCGATAGCCCAGCACCTCGATCTCGCCGCCACTCATGCCCCTGGCCGGGAAGGGATCTTCGTCGCTCCCGCGCGGCTTCTCGGCCAGGAACATGGACAGGCCGCGGTAACCCGGCTCGTCCGGATTGGTACGGGCCAGCAGGGTCATCATATCGGTCCGCGCGGCATGGGTGATCCAGGTCTTGTTGCCGGTGACGCGATAGACATCGCCGTTTCGCGTGGCGCGGGTGCGCAGGCTGCCCAGGTCCGAACCGATGTTGGGCTCGGTGAAGACGGCGGTGGGCAGGATCTCGCCTGAGGCGATGCGCGGCAGCCAGTGGTGCTTCTGTGCCTGGGTGCCGCCCAGGGTGATCAGTTCGGCGGCGATCTCCGAGCGCGTGCCCAGCGAGCCCAGGCCGATGTAGCCGCGGCTCAACTCCTCGGTCACCACGCACATGGCGGTCTTGCCCATACCGGTGCCGCCGTAGTCTTCGGACACCGTCAGGCCGAAGACGCCCAGGTCGGCCAGTTGCTGCACCACTTCGAGCGGGATCAGGTCGTCCTTCAAGTGCCATTCGTGCGCGGCCTCGGCATGGGCATCGGCGAACTTGCGGAATTCGCCGGCGATCATGGCCTCGGTCTCGTCCAGACCGGGGGCGCCGAAATTGTCCTCGGCCAGGAAATCGGCGATGCGCGTGCGAACGGCAGCCGTGTGGCCCGACGAGCAGAGCTGTCTGACGGCGGGCGTCAGGAAAGCCTCGATCTCACTGTCGGCAAGGCCCAGGTCAGAGGGGCGCAGGATCTCCACCTGGCTGAGCGCGATGCCGCCCTTCAACTGGTTCAGGTATTCCCCGAAGGCGGCCTGTAACATCAGGGCTTCCAGTTCGCCCAGGCGACCCTCACCCTCCAGTCGCTCGGCCCAGTCCAGCAGTTCGCGCAATGCGGCGACATAGGTTGCGAACCAGGCATAGCCGTGGGCGGCGAACTGCTCACGCTCCAGCAGGGCAGCGTCGGGCTTGCCCTCAGGGGCAACGCTTCGCGCCAGGGCGATCTTGGCGGCCTCAGAGAAGCTTTCAGCGGCCGCAAGGGCCTCGCGGCACAGCGTTGTCAGATTGTCGAGGAGGAGGCGCGCGTTGCCTGCTCCGGGGGAGGTGGATTGTGCCTGGCTCAAGGTTGCAACCCCTTATCCTGCCTGAAGAGTCGGCACCAGTTATGGCCGCTCGAGCCGGGCCAGGCAAGGCCTGGCCCGGAAGGGACTCACGCCTCGACGGCGTCCTCGATGGTGCGCAGTCCGGGGCGCTTGGCCTGGACCAGGACCGCCATGTTGCCGGGCTTGTGCTGGTTGTTCATCATCTTGGTGTGGGCCAGCGGAATGTCGTTCCAGGCGAAGACCTCACTCATGCAGGGGTCGATGCGCCGTTCGATCACCAGACGGTTGGCCTGGCTGGCCTGTTTCAGGTTGGCGAAATGGCTGCCCTGGATGCGTTTCTGCCGCATCCAGACGAAGCGGGCATCCATGGTCAGGTTGTAGCCGGTGGTGCCGGCACAGAAGACCACCATGCCGCCACGCTTCACCACGAAGCAGGAGACCGGGAAGGTCTGCTCGCCCGGGTGCTCGAAGACGAAGTCCACGTCATTGCCCTTGCCGGTGTGTTCCCAGATCGCTTTGCCGAACTTGCGCACCTCCTTCATGTAATCGCCGAAGTCGTCGCCGTTGACGTCGGGCAGGCGGCCCCAGCAGTTGAAGTCCTTGCGGTTGATGACGCCGCGCGCGCCCAGGCCCATGACAAAGTCGTGCTTTGTCTCATCGGAGATGACTCCCAGAGCGTTGGCGCCGCCGGTGGCGATCAGCTGTATGGCCATGGAGCCCAAACCGCCCGAGGCGCCCCAGACCAGGACATTGTGACCGGGCCTGAGGATGTGCGGGCGATGGCCGTAGAGCATGCGATAGGCGGTGGCGAGCGTAAGCGTGTAGCAGCCGCCCTCCTCCCAGGTCAGGTGCTTCGGACGCGGCATGAGCTGTCGGTCCTGGACGCGGCAGAACTGGGCGAAGGAGCCGTCCGGCGTCTCGTAGCCCCAGATGCGCTGGGAGGGCGAGAACATGGGATCGCCGCCATTGCATTCCTCGTCGTCGCCGTCGTCCTGGTTGCAGTGGATCACGACCTCGTCGCCCACCTTCCAGCGCTTGACCGCCGTACCAACGGCCCAGACGACGCCCGAGGCGTCCGAACCGGCCACATGGTAGTCGGCGCCGTGCACGTCGAAGACGGACATCGGCTGCCCCAGGGCCGCCCAGACGCCGTTGTAGTTCACCCCCGCGGCCATCACCATGACCAGGACGTCGTGGCTGTCCAGTTCGGGAATGTCGACGACTTCCTGCTGCATGGCGCTTTCCGGTTCGCCATGGCGTTCACGCCGTATGGCCCAGGCGTACATCTTCTTGGGCACATGGCCCAGCGGTGGGATTTCGCCCACTTCGTAGAGATCCTTGGCTTCCTGTCCGGGGCGGATCTGCACCACTTCGGCAGTGCTGTTCATGACGGCCTCCTTGCTCCTGTCCATTTCTGCGGGGCCGGCTTTTTGCGCCGGTTGTTTTTGCATCAGCTAACTACAACGATTTATTTTTTGCAATGCAAAAAGATAGTATGTTACGAATGAATCAATGCACGGGTAATTTCATAACGTTTTATAAGATATAACAGAAATAACAGAGAAATTCCGAAGGGAGGCGGGGTGTGACTCAGTCAGAAGAGAGTGCAGCGCAACATAAGCAGCCCAGACGCGATCGCCCCTGGCTGTTCCGGACCTACGCCGGTCATTCCTCGGCGCGCGCCTCCAACGCGCTCTACCGCAGCAACCTGGCCAAGGGGCAGACCGGCCTGTCGGTCGCCTTCGATCTGCCAACCCAGACGGGCTATGACAGCGATCACCCGCTTGCCCTGGGCGAGGTGGGCAAGGTCGGTGTGCCTGTCTGTCACCTGGGAGACATGGAGGCGCTGTTCGACGGCATCCCCCTGGACCAGATGAACACTTCCATGACCATCAATGCCACGGCGCCCTGGCTTTTGGCGCTCTATATCGCAGCCGCCGAGCGGCAGGGTGCGGATCGGGCAGCGCTGACCGGGACGGTCCAGAACGATGTCATCAAGGAATACCTTTCGCGCGGCACATACATGCTGCCACCCGCGCCCTCGCTGAAGCTGACCACGGACGTCATCGCCTTTGCCTATCGCGAGCTGCCACGCTGGAACCCCATGAACGTCTGCAGCTACCACCTGCAGGAAGCCGGTGCCACGCCCCAGCAGGAACTGGCCTATGCGCTGACTACGGCAACAGCTGTCCTCGACAGCCTGCGCGATGGCGGACAGGTGCCGGACGCCGATTTCCCGCGCGTGGTCGGGCGTCTGTCCTTCTTCGTGAATGCCGGTATCCGTTTCGTCACGGAACTCTGCAAGATGCGCGCTTTCGTGCAGCTTTGGGACGAGATCTGTCGCGAGCGCTACGGCATAGAGGAGGAGAAGTACCGGCGATTCCGCTATGGCGTGCAGGTGAACTCGCTGGGCCTGACCGAGCAACAGCCCGAGAACAACGTCTATCGTATCCTGCTGGAGACGCTGTCCGTCGTGCTGTCCAAGGACGCACGCGCACGTGCCGTGCAACTGCCGGCCTGGAACGAGGCGCTGGGCCTGCCGCGCGCCTGGGACCAGCAGTGGAGCCTGCGCCTGCAGCAGATCCTGGCCTTTGAGACCGACCTGCTGGAGCATGAGGACATCTTCACGGGCAATCCCGTGATCGAACAGAAGGTGGCGGGCCTCATGGAGGAGGCCAGGACCGAGATGGCGCGTGTGGCCGAGCGCGGCGGAGTCGTTGCGGCGGTGGAAAGCGGCTATATCAAGGAGCGCCTGGTGGACAGCGCCTCACGGCGCTTCGCCGCCGTCGAGAGCGGTGAGCTGCCGGTGGTTGGCGTCAACTGCTATCAAGAAAGCGAGCCCTCGCCACTGACGGCCGGTGAGGGCGGCTACCTGCAATCGGATCCGCAGGCCGAGACGGAACAGGTGGCCGCCCTGGCGGCCTGGCGCCAGCAGCGCGACGGGCAGAAGGCAGCAGAGGCGCTGGCCGAATTGGAAGCAGCGGCGCGGGACGGCCGGAACATCATGGAGCCCTCCATTGCCTGTGCCCATGCGGGGGTGACCACGGGCGAGTGGGGAGAGGCCCTGCGCCGTGTCTTCGGGGAGTATCGTGCGCCGACCGGCCTGGGCCGTGGGCGTGACATCTCGGCAGCGGAGCAGGAGCGCTTGGCGGAGTTGTGCCGCCGCGTCGAGGCTCTGTCCGAACAACTGGGGTGCCGACCCAAGATGCTGGTGGGCAAGCCGGGGCTGGACGGGCATTCCAATGGCGCCGAGCAGATTGCCGTGCGGGCGCGCGATGCCGGCTTCGAGGTGGTCTACGAAGGCATCCGCCTGACCCCGGCACAGATCGCCAATGCAGCACTGGAGGAAGGCGTGCATGTCATCGGCCTGTCGATCCTCTCGGGCAGTCATCTGGCCCTGGTGTCGGCGGTGCGTGAGCGCCTGAAGGCTGATGGATTGGAGGATCTGCCCCTGGTCGTGGGGGGCATTATTCCCGAAGCCGATGCAAAGCGTCTGGAAGAGGCGGGCGCTGCTGCCGTCTTCACGCCCAAGGATTACGAGCTGACCCCCATTCTTGCCCGGATTGTTGACCTGGTGGAACAGGAGCTTGCATAGTCTTTAGGGCATTTGCCCCTGGCAAAACGCTGAGGAAGGACTACCTTCTCAGCAGGAAGGGTGCCATGTCCGCAGACGTCGAATTCCAACGCTATCATCCCGTCCAGCGTGCCTTGCACTGGCTGCTGGCCCTGGCTCTGATCGGGCAGGGACTCTTCGGTCTGTACATGGTCTCCATGGACAACTCTCCGCAGAAGATCGAATTCTACAATCTGCACAAGTCTGTTGGCCTGACAATTCTGGTCCTGGTGATCCTGCGCCTGATCTGGCGCTGGCGCCATCCGCCTCCGCCTCTTCCGGCAGGCATGCCGAACTGGGAAAGGATGGCCGCGCGCGTCAGTCATTTCCTGCTCTATTGCCTGATGCTTGCCATGCCGGCCAGCGGTCTGGTGATCGGTTTTGCCTCGGGTTTTCCAACCGTCGTCTATGGCCTTTTCAACCTGCCCAGCCCCATCGCGGCCAACGAGGAATTGATGCATACTATGTCCGCCGTACATTTCTATCTCGCCGCCGCCCTGTTGCTGGTGGTGCTGGTCCATGCCGCCGCCGCGCTGCGCCATCACTTCCTGCTGAAGGACACGGTCCTGCGGCGCATGTTGCCGGCGCTTGCAGCTGGCCTCCTGTCCGTCGCGCTGTTGCCGGCCGCGGCTGAGGCCACGGACTGGCAGACCGATTACGAGGAAAGCCGCTTGGCCTTCATCGGCAGCCAGTCGGGGGATAGCTTCGAGGGGGTTTTCGAGGAATTCGAGGCCGACATCCGTTTCGATCCAGAAGACCTGGAAGATTCCAGAGTTGAGGTGACGATCGAAACCGCCTCGGTGAACAGCGGCTCGGGACAGAGGGACAGTTCCATACGCGATGAAGGGCTGCTGGACGTCGAAAGCTATCCGCAAGCGCGCTTCCTGGCCGAGACTTTCCGTGAAACCGGCGATGGCGCATACGAGGCGGAGGGCGAACTGACCCTGCGCGATACGACACGTGACGTGGTCCTGCCCTTTACACTGGAGATCGAGGGTGAAGGCGAGGAGCGGACAGCCCGCGCCGAAGGTGAGCTGGCCATCAATCGACTGGACTATGGCGTGGGGCAGGGCCAGTGGGAAGACACCTCCCAGGTCGGTGCCGAGATCATCATCCAGTTTGTCCTGCATGCCGAAGCGTCCGGAGCCTGAGCCTCTACCTGGCTTGTGGCGCCCGTGTTGACGGAAATGGGGGCGTGGCTTTGCAGGCACGTCTACATGTGGTAGCGTCCGGCACCTTCCTGAGGAACAGCGGAACATGTCGCGCGAAACTATAGCACTAGCCTCCGACCATGCCGGTTACGGGCTGAAAAGCCTGTTGGCAGAAGAAATTGTCAAGCTGGGCCACACTGTCCTGGATCTGGGTACCGACTCGGAGGAGTCGGTGGACTATCCAGATTATGGGCGGGCCATGGCCGAAGCCATCGCCGAAGGACGCGTGAAGCGCGGTGTGATCGTGTGTGGCACTGGCATCGGTATTTCCATGGCAGCCAACCGCAATCCGGCCGTTCGGGCGGCACTCTGTTCCGACGAAACCTCTGCACGGCTGGCGCGCCAGCACAATGATGCCAATGTCCTGGCACTGGGTGCGCGCCTGGTTGGCGAAGAGGTTGCAAAGGCCTGCCTCAAGGTTTTTCTTGAGACGGAGTTCGAGGGAGGCCGGCACCAACGGCGCGTCGACAAGCTGGGGCAAGCCTAGGCTGTCCGCGCCCTTCACTTCATTCCGACAACAACGTCGAGGACCCTGAGAACATGACTGCAGAAGCTGCAAAGTCCGCCATGACCGAAGACAACTTTTTCACCGCGGGACTGAGCGAGAGCGACTCCGACCTGGCGAAGGCCATCCAGGATGAGCTGGGGCGCCAGCAGAACCAGATCGAACTGATCGCCTCCGAAAACATCGTCTCGCGCGCCGTGCTGGAGGCCCAGGGCACCGTTCTGACCAACAAGTACGCAGAAGGCTATCCCGGGCGCCGCTACTACGGTGGCTGCGAGCATGTGGACGTGGTCGAGAAACTGGCCATCGAGCGAGCCAAGAAACTCTTTGGCTGCAGCTTCGCCAATGTCCAGCCGCATTCCGGCGCCCAGGCCAACCAGGCGGTCTTCCTAGCTCTGTTGAAGCCGGGGGACACCTTCATGGGCCTGTCGCTGTCGGCTGGCGGTCACCTGACCCACGGAGCAGCGCCAAACCTGTCAGGCAAGTGGTTCGAGCCCGTCCAGTACGGTGTGCGCCGCGAAGATGGCCTGATGGATTTCGATGAGATCGCGCGCTTGGCCCGCGAGCACAAGCCGAAGATGATCATCACAGGCGGGTCAGCCTATCCGCGCCACATCGACTTTGAACGCTTCCGTGAAATTGCGGACGAGGTGGGCGCGCTGTTCATGGTGGACATGGCGCACTTTGCCGGCCTTGTGGCTGCCGGGGTGCACCCCAGCCCGCTGCCCCATGCCGACGTGGTGACCACCACCACGCACAAGACGCTGCGCGGTGCGCGCGGCGGGATGGTGCTGAGCAATAGCGAGGAGATCGGCAAGAAGATCAACTCCGCCGTCTTCCCGGGCCTGCAGGGCGGGCCCCTGATGCATGCCATCGCCGGCAAGGCCGTGGCCTTCGGTGAAGCGTTGCAGCCGTCCTTCAAGTCCTATGCAGCACAGGTCGTGGAGAATGCCCAGGTCCTGGCCGAGACCCTGAAGAGCGGGGGCCTGGACATCGTCACGGGCGGCACCGATACCCACGTGGTCCTGGTGGACCTGCGGCCGAAAGGCTTGACCGGCAATATTGCCGAAGTGACCCTGGATAAGGCCGGCATCACCTGCAACAAGAACGGTGTCCCCTTCGATCCTGAGAAACCGGCGGTGACGTCCGGCATCCGTCTTGGGACCCCAGCCGGCACGACCCGCGGTTTCGGCGCAGAGGAATTCCGCCAGGTTGGCCAGATGATCGTCGAGGTCCTTGACGAACTGGCCGTCAATCGCGAGGACAACAGCAAGGCCGAGAAGGCCGTCTATGAAAAGGTTCGGGCGCTGTGCCAGCGCTTTCCCATCTATCCGGACCTGATCGACTAGACCCACCGCGGGACTTGGCAGGGGTAGAAGACAATGCGCTGTCCGTTTTGCAGTCATGAAGACACACAGGTTAAGGACTCCCGTCCAACGGAAGACAGTTCCGCGATACGGCGGCGTCGTCTCTGCCCCAACTGCGGGGCGCGTTTCACCACCTTCGAGCGGGTCCAGCTTCGCGAGCTGACGGTGGTCAAGTCCGATGGCAAGCGCCAGCCCTTCGATCGGGACAAGTTGATGCGTTCCATGCAGATCGCCTTGCAGAAACGTCCCGTGGATGCCGAGCGCCTGGAACGCGTCGTGAACGGGATCGTGCGGCGTCTGGAAAGCTCGGGCGAGAGCGAGATTCCCAGCAAGGTCGTCGGTGAAATGGTCATGGATGCCCTTGCTTCGCTGGATGGTGTCGCCTACGTGCGCTTTGCCTCGGTTTACAGGAATTTCCGCGAGGCGAGTGATTTCGGCGAGTTCGTAGGCAAGATCGGTGGCGACGGCGATATCTGAAGACAGGCTGTGGATGATGGCCGCCCTGGCGCTGGCGCGCCGCGGGCTCGGGCAGGTTTCGCCCAATCCCGCGGTTGGCTGCGTCATCGTGGCCGAGGGCCGTGCCCTAGGGCGTGGCTGGACCCAGCCTGGTGGCCGGCCCCATGCCGAGACGGAAGCGCTGCGCCGCGCCGGCCCTGCGGCGCACGGAGCGACGGCCTACATCAGCCTCGAGCCCTGCTCCCATCACGGCAAGACACCCCCCTGCACCGACGCACTGATCGAGAGCGGCATCAAACGTTGTGTCATTTCCTGCGAGGATCCGGACCCGCGGGTGTCCGGACGTGGAATTGCGGCCCTGCGACAGGCGGGCATTGACGTGGAAGTGGGTCTTTGTGCCGACGATGCACGCGAGCTGAACCGCGGCTTCTTTCTCAACAAGCTGACGGGGCGCCCGCTGGTCAGCCTGAAGCTGGCCACCTCCCTGGACGGGCGGATAGCCCTGGCCTCGGGCGAGAGCAAGTGGATCACGGGCGAGGCCGCGCGGGCGCGTGCCCATCTGCTGCGTGCCAGTCACGATGCCATCCTGGTGGGAGCCGGTACGGCGCTTGTCGACAATCCGCGGCTGGATGTGCGCCTGCCCGGGCTGGAAGTGCGCTCGCCGGTTCGCGTGGTGATGGACCGGCGCTTGCGGTTGCCCCCGGAACATGACCTTGTGGCCCAGGCACGGCGGCGCCCGACATTGCTGTTCACGTCCGCTCGGCATGATGACGGAGCCCTGGCAAGCTATCGCGAGGCCGGTGTTGAGATAGCTGCCTGCACGGCGGCCGAGACTGACGACCGTTTTCCCGAGACTGTGCTGAAAGGCCTGGCGGAACGAGGGTTGACGCGTATCCTGCTTGAGGGCGGCGCCGAGACGGCCACGGCCTTCCTGAAGGCCGGACTGGTGGATCGGCTGGAATGGTTCCGTGCGCCCCTGCTGATTGGTGCGGATGGCCTGCCGGGAACAGGAACGCTGGAGTTGGATAGCCTGGTGCAGGCCCCGGTTTTTCGCCGCGAGGCCCTGGAGCCGTTGGGCGAAGACCTGCTGGAGCGTTACCGGCGCGAGGCGGCCTGATCCTTCCGTTCGGGACAGCTTTTATTCTTGATTCCATTGGACTGCCATCATGTTTACGGGACTAGTGAGTGATCTGGGACAATTGCGAGAGAGTACCGGTAAGGCGGACCGGCGCTTTCGCATTGCCACGTCCTATCCCCTGGACGAGGTGGCTATTGGCGCCTCCATCGCCTGCAACGGCTGTTGTCTGAGTGTGGTGGAGAAGGGGGCGGACTGGTTTGCCGTGGACGTGTCCGGCGAGACTCTGTCGAAGACGACGCTGGGCGACTGGCAGCCAGGGCAGCCGGTGAACCTGGAGCGGGCCCTGCGTTTGGGCGATGAACTGGGCGGTCATCTGGTTTCGGGGCATGTGGATGGTGTGGCTGAGATCCTGGAGGTCCGTCCCGAAGGCGAATCCTTGCGTTTTTCCTTCCGCGCGCCAGAAGAACTGGCGCGCTATATCGCACCCAAGGGGTCCATCACGCTGGATGGAGTCTCTTTGACCGTGAACGAAGTCGAGGGGGCCGTGTTCGGCGTGAACATCATTCCCCATACGGCAGAGGTCACCACCTTCGGCCGCTATGAAACCGGGGACCGGGTTAATCTGGAAATCGACCTTCTGGCGCGCTACGTTGCTCGCCTCATGGCCCAGCAGGACTGAAGAAAGCATGTCGGAATCAAACGTCGAGCCCTGGCGCGTAACCTTTCGTGAACTGGTCTCGCCGATCGAGGAAATCATCGAGGAAGCGCGCAACGGGCGCTTGTTCATCCTGGTGGATGACGAAGATCGTGAAAATGAGGGCGATCTGGTCATTCCGGCACAGATGGCCGGCCCCGAGGCCATCAATTTCATGGCCAAGTACGGGCGCGGTCTGATCTGCCTGTCCCTGACGCGTGAACGCATCGAATCCCTGGGCCTGCCGATGATGTCGCGCAAGAACGAGTCCCGGCACGAGACGGCCTTTACCGTCTCCATCGAGGCCAAGGAGGGCGTGACCACAGGGATCTCCGCTCCGGACCGTGCGCGCACCATCGCGGTGGCCATCGACCCCTCCAGCAGCGCCGAGGATATCGCCACACCTGGTCATGTCTTTCCCTTGCTGGCGCGCGATGGCGGTGTGCTGGAGCGCACGGGGCACACGGAAGCGGCCGTGGATATTGCGCGCCTGGCCGGCCTCAATCCCTCGGGCGTGATCTGCGAGATCATGAACGACGACGGCACCATGGCGCGCCGCGACGACCTGATCGCCTTTGCCCAGACCCACGGCCTGAAGCTGGCCACCATTGCCGACCTGATCGCCTATCGCCGCCGCAACGACCGCCTTGTGGAGAAGGTCCTGACCCAGGACTTCGACAGCCGTCATGGTGGAACCTTTCGCCTGTCGGTCTATCGCAACACCATCACCCAGGCCGAGCATGTGGCCCTGGTGAAGGGGACGATCGACGATGGCGCGCCAGTGCCAGTACGCGTCCACGCGCTTTCGATCCTGGATGACGTTCTGTCCGACCGCTCGCAGGGGCGCGGCGGTGAACTGCAGGAGGCCATGGACATGGTGGGCCAGGAAGGACGTGGCGTGGTTGTCCTGATCCGCGACCCTTCGCCGGTTTCGATCTCGGAACGCCTGAAGAACCGAGACGCGCAGGAAGGCCTCCCCAGCACCGAACTGCGCGATTACGGCGAGGGGGCGCAGATCCTGCTGGACCTGGGCGTGCGGGAAATGGTGCTTCTGCACAACACGCGCCATACCATCGTGGGCCTGGAAGGCTATGGCTTGAAGGTTGTCGGTCAGAATCCCGTGCGTCCGGCGCAATAGGGGCTTGCGTCAAAGGCGCGTATCCCCGATAGCCACGGCTGAAAAGCGCCGGGATCCGAAAAGGGATCGCGAAGCAAGGAAAGAAATGGATCGTACATGAGTGAATCCCCGCGTGTCCTCGTCGTCGAGGCCCGTTTCTACGAAGATATTGCCGATGAGCTCTATAGCGGCGCGCAGGAAGCCCTGGAGGCTGCTGGCGCCGAGGTTGAGCGGATGACGGTTCCGGGTGCCTTCGAAATCCCCTCGGCCATTGCCATGGCAGTCGAGGCGGGCCGACGCGATGCCACACGCGTCTATGACGGCTATGTGGCGCTGGGCTGCGTGATCCGGGGCGAGACGAGCCATTACGACTATGTCTGCGCGGAAAGTGCTCGCGGACTGCGCGATCTGGGCTCCCGGCTGTGTGTGCCGCTCGGCTATGGCATACTGACCGTGGAGACCATGGACCAGGCCTGGGCGCGGGCCGAGCGGAAACGCAAGAACAAAGGGGCCGATGCGGCCCAGGCCTGTCTGCGCATGATCGAGATTTCGCGCAGTTTTGGCCTGACAGCACGATGAGTGACAGATTTCCGGGAAAGAGTGCAAGCAACGTGAGCGAGCCAGATAACGAGGGAGGCGACAGTCGCAAACCGCAGGTGTACAAGAGCGTGCGCAAGCGGCGTGCCGCGCGCCTGGCGGCGGTCCAGGCGCTTTACCAGATCGAGATGAACAAGGCATCGCCGGAAGCGGTTATCCTCGAGTTCCTGAAGTACCGCACCGACGAGGAGATCGAGGGCTATTCCCTGGGCGAGGTGGACCAGCAGCTCTTCACGGAACTGGTGCGCGGTGTGCATCGCGAGGGCAGTGACCTGGACGACATGCTGTCGGCCGTCATTTCGGAAGGCTGGCAGGTGGAACGGCTGGAATTCCTGTTGCGCCTGATTCTGAGGGCAGGCGCCTACGAGATCGGGCACAGGACGGACTTCCCGGCCAAGGCGGCGATCAACGAGTATGTCGATCTGGCCCATGATTTCTTCAACGACAAGGAACCTTCCATGGTCAATGGCATGCTGGACCAGATTGCCCGCAGCCTGAGGACCGAGGAGTTCGAGGCCAACTGATCCACCGGGCAGGTTACGAAAGGGCGGGACCATGGTGGCGGAATTCGAACTGATCGCACGCTACTTCGCGCCCCTGGCCGCGGCCGAGCCGGGTGCCTTCGGGCTTCAGAACGATGCTGCGGTGCTGGACATCGCCAGCGGTCATAGCCTGGTGACGACCCTGGACAGTATGGTTTCGGGTGTTCATTACCTGCCGGACGATCCGCCGGATCAACTGGCGCGCAAGCTGTTGCGCGTCAATCTTTCGGACCTGGCCGCCATGGGCGCGCGTCCGCGCGGCTACCTGCTGTCGCTGGCCATGACAGGCCAGGAGGATGAAGACTGGCTGCAGGCTTTTGCCAAGGGCCTGGAGCAGGACCAGCAGAAATACGACGTGGTCCTGTTGGGCGGGGACACCCTGCGCACACCCGGCCCGCAGACACTGAGCCTGACGGCCCTGGGCGAGGTGCCCAGAGGGCAGGCCCTGCAGCGCACGACAGCACGCAACGGCGACGATATCTACCTGACCGGCACGCTGGGGCAAGCTGCGCTGGGATTGTTCGTGCGTCTGGGACAGGCGTCCGAGAAGCTGCCCGGGCTGAGCGACGCGCAGTTGGAAAGACTGGAGACGGCCTACCGCCTTCCGGACCCGCCTGTGGCCCTGGGTGGGAAGTTGCCGGGGCTGGTCACGGCCTGCCTGGATGTCTCGGATGGACTGCTGGCGGACCTTGGTCACATTGCAGAAGGTTCCGGACTGGGCGCCGACGTCGAGCAGTCCCGGCTTCCGCTCTCGCAAGAAGCGGCGCAGCTGCTGGCGCAGGTGCCGGAGCGACTGCAGGATGTTGTCGGCGGCGGCGACGATTATCAGCTGCTTTTCACCAGTGATCCGGGCCAGCGCGAAGCGTTGGAAGCACTGTCAGTCTCCAGTGGGATTGCGATGACCCGCATTGGCCGCATGAGCGAAGGCGAGGCTGTGCGATTGCTGGACAACCAGGGCCGCGCGATCGCCGTGGGCCATGCCGGCTGGACTCACTTCTGAGGGCGTGTTCTGCCGTTTGGCAGACTGCTGTCTAACTCTTCAGCGTTGTCTCGGCTGCGGCGAGGATAGAGCGCCTGCATCACCAGGCGCCGGGCCGAGGGGCGTCCTGTCTGCCAATCCATCGGACGGCAGGCTTCGACCGCTGCCAGGCCCAGGCGGGCGGTGAAGAGCCCATTCACCAGGGCGGTGCCGGCCTTGCCCGAGAGACGCGCCGTGACACCGGCCCCAACCAGGTCGCCGAGCGTTTCGTCCGCAGCTTCCAGGGTTCCTGCGGCCACCACGTCCAGGAAGGCGATGCGCAGCAGCCGCAAGCTGACCAAGCCGCCCGGCCGCCCACCATAGAGCCGGGCCAGGCGTGCCACCATGCGCAGGTCGATGATGGCGGTTGCCAGCATGTCGAAGATGGCGAAGGGACTCAGCATGTTGATGAAGCCGCTGCGCCGGGTGGCGGCGGTTATGATGGCCGTGGCGCGCTGGTCCAGCTGTCCCAGGACATCCCGTTCGAAGGCCTCCAGTTTTTCCCGATCGTCCGTCAAGTCGCCTTCCCGTTCGCGCCAGGAGGCGACGGCCCACTCGCTGACCGGGCGATGACAATAGAGCTGTAGCAGGGAGTCCAGCAGGCTGCGGGCTTCGCTGGCATCCTGGCGGGCTGTGTGACTGCGGGCCTGCAGATGGGTCAGGCGTTTGAGTCGAAGCAGGGCGCCCAGTTCGCGCAATCCCAGAAGCAGACTGCCCAGCAGCAGCAGACCGCAACCCACCAGCAAGGCCCAGTGGTACCAGGATTCGCTGCCCAGGATGGCAGAGACCAGGGCGTCGAGTGCCATGCCAAAGCCCGTGGCGACCAATAGGCCCAGTCCAGCCAGGAGCAGCCGTCCGGCCAGGGATCGATGCCCCAGGGGATGTCTGAAGCTTTCCGCCAAGCGTTCGTTTTCCGGCAGGGACTGCATGCCCGTCAGGCCGCGTGTGTCCGGGTGTGCCTCCGGCGCCATGGAACCGGATGCTTTGGTCTCGTTCAGCGGGCGTGTTTCGGGGCTGCTGGGATCGCTCATATCAGGCGGTCCCCGATCAGGTATTGCAGGGCGCGATCCAGGCGGATGTGAGGCCAGGCCTGACCGCCGGACAGACCGGTTGGCGGCTGGAAGGTCAGGACCTCGAAAGCGTCCGAGGGAACGCCCTCAAGCGAAAGCTGGCCCGGGTAATGGGCGACCTCCTGCTGGCCATCGATGGGGATGCCGGCGACATAGCGCCGGTTCGGGCTTTCGGGCTGCGTGACTTCGCGCGTCGCACGCAGGGCGGCCAGCGTCATGGTCTCCGTTTCAGCTCCGCGAAAGCGTGTCTGCCTCAGGCTGCCCGCCAGGCTGCGGGCAAGCAGGCCTTCCAGTATCTCGTGCTGGTCTCCGGGAATGTGGTCCACCTTGCTGCAGGCGAAGAGTACACGATCGACACCGGGGCGCAGCCTGCGTGGCAACCAGCTGCGGCCGATGCGCAGGGCTTCCTGCAGGCTCTGCATCTCGTGATCCAGGGCTTTCAGGCCTTCGCTGCCACGGGACAGGTGTGCCAGCAGGTCAACCAGAACAAGCTGGCGATCCAGGCGCATGAAGTGCCGGCGATGAAAGGGGCGCACGATGCCGTCGCGATAGCTGGCAAAGCGCTGTTCCATCAGCTCGCGCAGACTGTGATCCTGGCTGCGCGCGCGCCGCCGCCAGGCGGTGTCGTATTTGGCAGGTGGCAGGGGCGTGAATGTCAGGACCGGTGCGCCTTCAAGCTCTCCGGGCAGGAGGAAACGCCCCGGGTGCAACAGCAGGGCCCGGGATTCCTGTTCCTGTCGCTGGCGAAGATAGGACCGGAAGGCCTCGGCTGCCTGCATTGCCTTCTGCTCGGAATCCGCATCGGGGAGGTCGGGGTCAAGATCGGCCAGAATTTCCCGGAAGTCCCGCGCGGCGGCTTCGTGTTGGGGCTGCTGCATCTCCTCGAGCACGGCACTGGACCAGGTGGCATGGTCATGGCCCAGCAATGCCAGGTCCATCAGCCACTCCCCGGGATAGTCGAAGAGATCCAGGTGCAGGACGCCATCGCTCAGGCGGCCATGGAGGCCCGTCGGGCGGTAGCGGATGGACAGGCGCAGTTCGGATTGCCGGCGTGTGCCCGGCGGCCACTTCGTACTTTGTGTCAGCTGGGCCAGGTTGTCCTCGAAGGGAAAGCGCGGCAGGTGCTGGTTGGGCTGCGGGCGCAGCACGGCCGCATGATAGCGGCCTTCCTGTACGGCCGCTAAGGCCTGGAGACGTTCGGGGTGCAGCAGGGCCTGGACCAGTGCGGTCAGCAGGACCGTCTTGCCAGAGGAGGAGAGACCTGTGATGCCCAGGCGCAGGCGCCGTTCCAGCAAGCCGCGTCCCGCATCCGTGACGGTATCGATCCAGTCATGCACCACGTTCGTGTTCAGTCCTGTCGCCTGCGGTCCGGGATGGAACGGCGCAATGGGATAGCCGAGGTCTAGACAAGCTTGAAGAAAGCCGCAGGCAACTTCAAGCGCCTGGCCATGGGTGAGGCATCAATTCCGAGCTTCGCCATGCGGGCTGAAGGTGCGGCCGAGCAGTTCCCCTACATCGGCATTCGACTGTGCGCGTACGGAATCATCACGTCCCATCAGGTAGCCGTCACTGTCGCTGCAGAGGCCCAGGATGGCCTTGCGCATGAAGGGGCCGTCCATGGCCAGGCCGATGAAACCTTCTCGGGCATTGCCTTGCTCGTCCACGCGGAATTCGCAGGGTGCGAGATTGCGGCCGATGCGCCGCGGGCCGGGGCGGGAGCCATCCCACTGGTGATAGGCACCCTCGTAAACCACGACTTCGCTTGGTGAGCCGCCCTCCTCGAGGTCCTGGGCGATTTCGCGACAGCGCTGTGGATCAGTGATCTCGTCCTCGGCGCCCAGCAGCATCAGGACAGGAGCGCCGGTGGCTTCGTTGCGGTCGAAGCGGGCAATGCAGGGCCCGTAGAAAGAGACATGGGCGGCGAAGCGCTGGCCTTCGGTGGCCAGCATCTCCGCAACCTGTTCGTAGGCGGCGAAGACCGTGGCCATGCCGCCATAGGAAAAGCCCATCAGGGCCACCTTGCTGCCGTCCACATCGGACCGCTCGTCAAGATGCTTCAGGGTGGCGTAGGCATCTGCCAGCATCATGGTTTCGGTGATGTTCAAGAGCCGGTCGATGAAGCCTGTGGCCATCTCACGTCGGGGGCTGAAGGCATCCACGACTGCCGCCGCGATCCCCATCTCGGCAAACTGCTGGGCGTAAAGGCGCTCTCGCGAGCCGATGACTCCGGCCGCGCCATGAAGCAGGACCACGGCCGGCACGGGATTGTCCGCCGAGGCTTCCTTGGGAATATAGAGATCGACCGTGATCTCGGTTTCGGGGTTCGCGTTCGATCCCTTGCCAACATCCGACAGCATGAAAGGGCTTCTGGAAGTGACGCTCACCTCTTCATGGCTGTTGCCGACAGCTTCGCGTGCGGGCCAGTCCTCCTGCAGCTGCTTGAAGTGCATGGCCGAAGCGGCAACCGGCAGCAGAAGGCCGGCCAGCAGCACCGGAAGCATTGGCCAAAAGCGTCTCATCATCCTGAATTCCATTCCTCGGTGTCGCCTTTACCTGGAACAGAGATAAGCCGGATTTTGGCCGTGTCATGGCGTCGGTGCGATAAAAGTTCGCCTGGATCAGGCGAGAGACTGGGCCAGCGAGCTTTCGGACGGTTGGCGTTTGCGTTCATAGAGCAGCTGGTCGGCCCTGGCGAACAGGCTGGTTGCGTCCGTCGTGCCGTCAAAGGTTTCGTGACCGAAGCTGGCCCGGATAGAGATGGCCGATCCGTTCCACTCCAGTTCCTGGCGATTGACCAGGCTTTCCAGTTTCTGGGTCAGACTGCTGGCGAAAACCGGCGGTGTGCGGGGCATGATGATCGCAAATTCGTCACCGCCGATACGACAGACGCGGTCGTTCCGACGGGTGTGCTGTTCCAGAATATGGCCCACATGCCGCAGGATGATGTCACCTGCGATATGGCCGTGGGTGTCGTTGATCAGCTTGAAGTTATCCAGATCGCAGAGCACCAGGATGCCCCTGTCCCCATGCCGTGTGGCGGCGGCAAGAATACGGTCCAGGTTTTCGCGAAAGCCCCTTCGGTTGAGCAGGCCTGTCAACTCGTCGGTGACCGCCAGGCTTTCCAGAACCCGGATACGCTCGGCCTGGGCAGCAATCTGCCGCTTCTGGTCGGCCAGGCGAACACGCAGGCGTTCAAGCAGGCTTTCTTCGTCTTCCTGGTTCGAAGCGGTCGTGTCGAGAGATGGATCGTGGATGCCGCGCTGCCCAATGCGGCTCAGCAGGGTGGTGTCGACTTCCTGTTCGTCATAAACGGCCAGTGAACGCATTACCATCTGATTTCCCTTTCTTGCTACGAGGGCGTTTGGATGTTCGAAAGCAAGAAGCGGGCCAAGATTCGAATCACGAGTGTTCGGGCAGGAGGGCAGGCTTGCCAGGAGGTTTGCGGACTCCATCGTGGCAGGAACTGCCGAGGCGTCAGGCCAGTCGGGAAAATCCTGCCGGGCCCGGGGTCTGTTTTTCCTGTTGCATCGGCGTGAGCGTGGTAGACTCGACGGACGTGGCACAGGGCAGTGCCCGTGAGCAGAGTGGGGAGCGGCAGTGACGAGTCCGAACGGACCAGCCATGAAGTTTTCGGTCGTATTCGCGTTTGTGGGAAGGGGGTTTCTTTTCGCCAGCGTCCTGCTTCTGTGCGGAGCGCTGTCGAACGCAGAGGCTGCTACGCCTTTTCCCAGATCCGTCGCCGACTTTCAGCCACACCGCGCTGTCTATGACCTGACGCTGGAGCGGGAAAAAAGCGGCCCCGATATAGCTGCGGCCACGGGGCGCCTGCAGTTCGAATGGGCCGATGGCTGTTCCGGGTGGACGGTCAACCAGAGTTCCCGCATCTTTCTGGAACGCAGCGAAGGGCCGATTGTGGATTTCGGTTGGGCCATCTCGTCCTGGGAATCCAAGAAAGGGAATCATTACCGCTTCTCGATCCGCCACTTTGCCAATGGGCAGAAGACGAATGAACGCCAAGGAGAAGCGCATCTGACCGCCCCGGGCCAGAAGGGTGAAGCGCAGTTCAACACGCCGGTCCAGCGCGAAGTCACCTTGCCCAACAATACGGTCCTTCCCAGTTGGCACAGTTTTGAATTGCTGGACCGCCTTAAGCGTGACGCCTTGCCGCTGTGGCGCACTGTCTTCGATGGATCCGGCGAAACGGATGGTTATGCCGGCGTGTCGGTCCACAAGTTGGGCAGCTATTCCGCCCAGGAAGCCTTCAGTGAGTTTGAGCCCTTGCGTGAACAGCCGTCCTGGCGCCTGCAGATGGCGTATTTCGAACCGGAGCCCGATGCTGTACTGCCGATCAACGAGCAGACCTTGCGGCTCTACCGAAATGGCATCGCTGACGAGTTAAGTTTCGACTACGGGGATTTCACGCTGGAAGGTCATCTGGCCAAGCTGGAGGTGCTTCCCGACGCCGGTTGCTGATGGCATGACGCGGCTGGATCAGGATTGGAAACTGCGGCCCTTGCGTACGGCGGTAGTGCCCAGCTTTTGGTTCAGGCCGTCGACAGCCTTCTCGACGGCAATGCGCCGTGTACGTTGCGGGTCCAGGAAGTCGGGCGGATCTGCCAGGTCACCCCGAACCAGGTCGCCTGCCCCGATTCCGACCAGGCGATAGCCGCCAGCTTTCCAGTTTTCCTCCAGCAGCTTGCCGCCTGTCTCGTAAAGGGTGTCGGCTGACTGCGTGGGAGCAAAGAGCTGCCGGCTGCGGGTCTGTAGACGAAAGTCGGCCAGACGGAGTTTAAGTGTGACGGTTTTTCCGGCCACCTCCTTGTCCCTGAGCCTGCGGGCGACCTTTTCGCAAAGCGGCCAGAGATGGCGGCGCAGGCTGTCCAGGTCCTGTATGTCCTGCTCGAAGGTGGTCTCCGATGACAGGCTCTTGGCCGGGGCATCGGCCTCCACGGGACGTGGATCCTGGCCACGGGCAAAGAGGTAGAGGCGCCGGCCCATGGCACCATAACGCGCCATCAACTCGCTTTCCTCATAGGGCAGAAGGTCCTGGACGAGGCGTATGCCGTCCGAGAGCAGCTTCTTCTGAAGGGCGCCGCCCACGCCCCAGAGGATCGAGACCGGCTTGCCGGAGAGGAATTCGGCTGCTTCAGCTTCGCCTATGACAGCGAAGCCGCGAGGCTTGTCCAGGTCCGAGGCGATCTTTGCCAGAAGCTTGCAGGTGGACAGGCCTATGGAGACGGAGACTCCCAGGTCGCGCTCGATCTCGTTCGCCAGGCGGGCCAGGCTCTGGGCCGGTGCGGCATGGTGCAGGCGGCTCGTGCCGGCCAGATCCAGGAAAGCCTCGTCCAGGGACAAGGGTTCGATCTGTGGAGTCAGGGCCGACATGCGGTCCCGGATGCCTCGGGACACCTCGCGATACTTGTTCATGTCCGGTTTCAGGACCACGGCGTCCGGGCAGAGGGAAAGGGCCTTGAACATGGGCATGGCACTGCGCACGCCATAAAGGCGTGCCACATAGCAGGCGGCCGAAACGACTCCGCGCTGACCGCCACCAACAATGACCGGCTTGTCGCGCAGCTCGGGCCGGTCCCGCTTTTCGACACTGGCATAGAAGGCATCGCAATCAAGGTGCGCAAAACTCAAGCTGTCCAGCTCGTGATGGCGCACGAGACGGCGCGCGCCACAGGAAGGGCAGCGGCGGACAGGGGGTTTCGGGGTCGTCAGCGCTGTGCAGTCACGACAGAGAACCTGCACCGGCTCGGGTTCCATCACCGTGAATGGCTCCTGAATCGGGCAAAATCGATTTTGCCCGGGGTTAAACTGTTTTCATTCCGTAAGCATAACGTTAAGCATATGCGCTCTAATATATCGATGTGATCGCTCTTAATCGAATGTTACCAAATAGGGGCGTCTTTTAGGGGGTGGAGAAAGTCGCGTCGGTCGACTCCAAGGGAGCCGCAGCAAGCGGGGACCAGGACGCGCGGCTTTTGGCAAGGACGAGGAACGAGGTTAGGATGGACAACGTCGATACGATCCCGGTGGCCAGTGACGCCAAGACAGTGCTCGTGGTTGAGGACAACGAACTCAACATGAAGCTGTTTCACGATTTGCTGGAAGCGCATGGCTACAACATCCTTCAAACCAAGGATGGCATGGAAGCGTTGCGCATGGCACGCCACCACAAGCCGGATCTGATTCTGATGGATATCCAGTTGCCTGAAGTCTCGGGCCTCGAGGTGACCAAGTGGATCAAGGAGGACGACGAGTTGAGCGCCATTCCCGTGATTGCGGTCACCGCTTTCGCCATGAAAGGTGACGAGGAAAAGATCCGTGAGGGCGGCTGCGAGGCCTATATCGCCAAGCCGATCTCGGTGACGGACTTCCTGGATACCATCAAGCGGTTTCTGAGTTGATAGCGAACCTGAAAGTGGATCCGCGGGTCAGATGAGTGCACGAATCCTCGTTGTGGATGATACGCCGGTCAATGTCCGGCTTCTGGAAGCCAAACTGACGGCCGAGTACTTCGACGTACTGACAGCCAACGACGGCCCCAGCGCCCTGGAGGTTGCCGAGCGCGAGATACCGGACGTTATCCTCCTGGATGTCATGATGCCCGGCATGGACGGGTTCGAGGTCTGCAGGCGCCTGCGCGAGAACCCTGCCCTGGGCCATATCCCCGTGGTGATGATCACCGCGCTGACGGATGTGTCGGACCGCGTACGGGGCCTTGAAGCCGGAGCCGATGACTTCCTGTCCAAACCGGTCAACGACGTCGCGCTTTTTGCCCGTGTGCGCTCCCTGGTGCGGCTGAAGACTCTCATGGATGAATTGCGCGCGCGCCAGGCGGCCGCCGGGGTCAGTGTGGATGACCGTATCCAGATGGGGGCCAAGGAGGACCTGGAGGGAGCCAGTATCCTGCTGGTGGATGGACAGAAGCAGCATGGCCAGCGGGTCAGCGACAAGCTGCGTGCGGCCGGTTACGAGGTGACGCTCAGCCAGAGCCTGCAGGATGCCCAGCAGAAGAGTTTCGTGGAACCCTACTTCGACCTGATTGTCGTTGGTATAGAAGTGGCGGGCGAGGACGGACTGCGTTTCTGCAGCCAACTGCGCAGCCATGAGGAAACGCGGCACATCCCCATCCTTCTTGTGCTGGACGATATGGATCTGCCGCGCCTGGCCAAGGGGCTGGAACTCGGGGTCACCGATTACCTGTTCAAGCCGATCGACAACAATGAACTGCTGGCGCGTGTGCGCACCCAGGTCCGGCGCAGGATCTATCACAAAAGCCTGCGCAGCATGCTGGATCAGGGCATGTCCATGGCCTATACGGACTCCCTGACCGGAACCTACAACAGGCTCTATATGAACAGCTATCTCGAGCGCAAGCTGCCCGAGATCCGAGAAACCGGAAAGCCGTTGGCCCTGCTGATCTTCGACATAGATCATTTCAAGGAGGTCAACGACACCCACGGCCATGCTGTGGGGGACAAGATACTGCGCGAGGTTTGCCAGCGCGTATCGGACAATGTTCGCGATTTTGACCTGCTCGCCCGCTATGGGGGAGAGGAGTTTGTCCTGATCATGCCGAACACAACGGCAGATCAGGCGATGAACATTGCCGAGCGCCTGAGGGATCAGATTGGCAATCTTGCTGTTGATATCAATGAAGAGATTGGGGCGCTGACGGTTTCGGTCTCGATCGGAGTATCGGTGACCACCAATCCCAACACCCAGTGTTCCAAGCTTTTGGAAGAGGCAGACCATGCGCTTTATGAAGCCAAGCGCGGTGGTCGTGACCGGGTGGTGATGTCGGAGGCTGTGGCCGGTTAGGTCGTGCTTCACGCAGTTGACGATTGATCCCGGCTGCTCGTCATAGTTTGCCGTGAACCAACTCCCCATGAGTGTTAGGCAGGTGCTTCGCCGAAGAAGTCTCAGGCGAGGATGTGTTGACCCGGCGGCCACACTACAGGGAGTGCCATTCGGGAAAATTCTCTCGTCTGTCTGTCAAGATTGGGCAAAGGTTTCGGTATGGTCCAGCAACAGCCCAGAAAGAAGATCGATCTGGCGCTTCAGGGCGGAGGGTCCCATGGGGCGCTGACCTGGGGAATACTCGACCGCATCCTGGAAGACGAGCGGCTGGAGGTCTCGGGCATCAGCGGTACCAGTGCCGGCGCAATGAATGCTGTGGTGTTAGCCCAAGGATTTCATCAGGGCGGCCGGGACGGCGCGCGCGAGGCGCTCTCTGCCTTCTGGCAGGCGGTGAGTGAGGCGGCGCGATTTTCGCCCATGCAGAACAGCTGGTGGAGCCGACTCACCGGAAACTTCAACCTCAGTTGGTCACCTGGCTACCTATTCTTCGACAACCTGACGCGGCTGTTCTCGCCCTATGAGCTCAACCCGTTTGACATCAACCCGTTACGCGATCTCGTTTCCAGCACTGTTGACTTCGATCAGGTCAATGCCTGTGCGATGCCGAAGATATTCGTCACCGCCACCAACGTGCGCACCGGCCAGGCGCGCGTCTTCACCCAGCCTGATCTCTCGGTCGAAACGATCATGGCCTCGGCCTGCCTGCCGTCGGTGTACCAAGCGGTGGAGATCGATGGCGAGGCCTATTGGGACGGCGGCTATATCGGCAATCCGGCGCTTCATCCTCTCGTCGACCAGACCGACTGTCGTGACATGGTCATCGTCCAGATCAATCCCATGATTCGGGAGGAGCTGCCGCGCACGGGCCGCGAGATCCTGAACCGGCTGAATGAGATCAATTTCAATGCCAGCCTCATCAAGGATCTGCGGGCGATCCAAATACTGCACAGACTGATTGAGGCGGAGGGGCTCGAGACGGAGCGTTACCGCGACATGCGGATCCATCTCATCCATGCCGATGAGGAACTGCATGGCCTGGATTCCTCCAGCAAGCTCAATGTCGAATGGGAATTCATCAGCTATCTTTGCGAGCGTGGCAGGGCTTTGGCGGAGCGATGGCTCGAGGCGAACTATGACGGGCTCGGCGTGCGCTCCACCTTTGACCTCGATGAACTGTTCGACGACCCCCTGCGGCCTATAGGAGGGCCTGAGCCGTCGCGCACCAGCGGATCAGCGGAATAGGCGCGGATTTATGTCATCCTCGTTCTCGTGACCGCGCTTGGCGGACTCATCTATTTCGCCTGTCGTGGTGTCACCTTGCTGACCCTGGCGCCGGGCCTCGCCATGCTTGGCTCGCTGGATCAGGCACGATCAAGGGAATATTTCCGGCAAACCAAGCTTGCCGGAACAAAAAAGCTGAACCGCCTTTTCCCGGGGAAAAGGCGGTTCTTCACGGCCGTATGAAGGGCTCTGTAGCAGCTTGGGCTTGTGCTTGCTGCAAGAGCCTCATTTCATCTTGGATTCCTTGAACTCCACGTGCTTGCGCGCAACGGGGTCATATTTGCGGAAGCTCATTTTCTCGGTCTGGTTCCGCGGGTTCTTCTTCTTCACATAGAAGTAACCGGTGTCTGCGGTGCTGACGAGCTTGATCCACTGGGTGACGGGCTTCGCCATCTTGATTTCCTTCCGGGGTCGAGACTGTGACTTTGGCGGCGGACATTAGCGGGCAAGCCGCACAAGTCAAGGAAAGATCGTGGTCAATGTCCTTGCGGCTTGCGGCCTGTACCTTATCTGGTTTCGTCCACGATCCGCTGAGCCGTGTTCGGGGCGCCGCGGCGGGCGTGCGAGAGTACGCCTGGGTCTTCCAGCAGCTTGAGGGCGATCTCGATATCCGTGTCGTCCAGGCTGTCGCTGGTGGGGCAGATGGAGCGAAACTCCGCAAGCTCAAGATCGTTCTCGCGGTCGATATCACGCTTGCGCTGGTGCGGGTTCGAGATCAGGCCTTCGAGCGGAAGCTCGCTGACGGACTGTTCGCCATCACTGGAACCCGTGCTGGTGCAGACATTGGGAAGCACGCCACGGCGGTCAAGTGAATAGCCTGCGGGCGCATGGAAGGTGGCCCAGGTCAGCGTCAACTCGCCCTCGTTGGGCAGGCGCAGGACCGTCTGGACCGTTCCCTTGCCATAGGAGTTGCTGCCGACCACGATTCCCCGTTCCGTATCCTGCAGGGCCGCGGCGACAATCTCGGCGGCCGATGCGGAGCTGCCGTTGATCAGAACCAGAACGGGGACATCGGGAATACGGGCATCCCGTTTGGCCTCGAAATACTGATGGCTGTCGGGATGGCGGCCGTGCGTGGATACAATGCGCCCATTGCCCACGAACAGGTCCGAGACGAATACGGCCTGGTCCAGCAAGCCACCGGGATTGCTGCGCAGGTCCAGGATAAAGCCACGCAGGCGGTTGCCCATATCGCGCTCAGCTTGCTTGAGTTTCGTCCTGAGTGTTTCGCTGGTGTCGTGATTGAAGCCGCTGATGCGGAAATAGGCGACGTCGTCCAGGGGCTCGTACTCCACGGTCTGGGGCACGATATGCGCGCGCTCCACTTCAAGATCCAGCTCGCGCCAGGTGTCTTCGACCTCCCCCGGGCGGTGGATGCCCAGGGTGACGCGGCTGCCAAGCGGTCCGCGCAGGCGCTTGACCACCTCTTCCTGGGAAAGCTTCGGGGCGGGGACGCCATCAATGGTGACGATGACGTCCCAGTCATCCATCCCGGCGCGTTCAGCGGGGCTGCCATCCATGACATTGACGACTTCCACGCCCTTGTCGATCAACTGGATGCGCACACCGATCCCACCAAAACCGTCCCGGTTGGCGCGGTTCTCGCGCGCCTCGTCCGGTGAGGCATAGCGGGAGTAACCATCGAGCGGCTCGATCATACCCTCGAAGACCGTTTCGTAGAGGGTCTCGCTGTTGGCTTCGGCGATTGCAGGGGAAATCTTGCGGGCGTCATCAACAACCTGGGCGGTCAGCCTGCCCCACAGATCGATTCGGCTGTCCAGCGGCAGTCCGTAGCGCTCGACCGTCTCGCCGCGCTGCTTCAGCAGGAAATGATCGGGTTCGCGGGCGACCGATATCTCGCCATCCATGCCCTGAAGCTTCTGGAGGCCTGAAAAGGCAAGGGTTTCAATGGGAATGTCCTGGATGTAGACGGCATTGATGTCCTGATAACCCGTGGCAAACATGTAACGCGCCGCAGCCTGGTCATACCCTTCCTGGCCTTGCGTGACCGGTCCTGAGGCACAGGCCGCAAGAACAAAGGCCATCAAGACCACAAGGGAGGCCAGGCGTGCATATCCCGTCGAGCCGAAACGCATTGCCGTCATACCCATCCGTGCAACAAAAGACCTGTCGTCATTGTACATTCTGCTTCACTCTTACAAGAAAGCAAGGAATGGGCCAGTCTTTTGTGCGCCGCAGCGGATATCAGGCTTTCTTCGCGGCGGATTTGCCACGCTTGCGGTCCTTGGACTTTGTTCCGGCTTTGCGTGCAGCCGGGCGTTTTTCTGGTTTTCGGCCGGCGGGCTTCTTGGCGCTGGAAAGGCGGTTGCTGCTTTCTTCGCCTTCCAGGATTTGCAGGATCAGGCCCCCTGTCAGGGGCTCAGCCTCGCTGAGCAGGACCTGGACATCGTCCCCTTGACGATAGGTGCGTCCATGCTGGCGCCCGGTCAGGCAGTGGTGCGTTTCGTCATGGAAATAATAATCGCTGGGCAGGGACGAGATCGGCACCAGGCCATCGGCACCACTGTCACGCAGTTTCACGAAGAGACCGAAACGCGTGACGCCGCTGATGCGCCCCTCGAAGACCTCGCCGACACGGCCTTTCAGGAAGGAAGCCGTCAGACGGTCTGCTGCGTCGCGCTCTGCAGCCGCCGCACGACGTTCGGTGCCGCTGATGTGTTCGGCAATTTCGGAGAAGCGGGCCTCGTCTTCCTTGGGTAGGCCGTCCTCACCCAGTTTCAGTCCGCGGATCAGGGCCCGGTGCACCAGCAGGTCGGCATAGCGCCGGATGGGCGAGGTGAAGTGGGCATACCGCGGCAGGGCCAGGCCAAAGTGGCCGATGTTCTCCGGACTGTACATGGCCTGGGACTGGGCCCGCAGGATCAATTCGCTGACCAGTGCGCTTTCCGGCGTGCCGGAGACCTTGTCCAGGATGCGCGTGAATATCTTTGGCTCCAGGACCTGGCCTGGCGCCAGCTTGAGGTCCATGGTCGAGAGGACTTCGGAAAGATCCTCCACCTTGGCCTTGTCCGGTTCGTCATGGACACGGTACATGCAGGGCTGGTTGCGTTTCTCGAGTTCCTGAGCCGCCGCCACGTTGGCAGCGATCATGAACTCCTCGATCAGCTTGTGGCTTTCCAGGCGCTGGCGCGGCAGGATCGCTTCGACATGTCCCTTGTCGTCCATGACGATCTGGCGCTCGGGCATGTCCAGGTCCAAGGTGCCACGGCGGGCCCGATCCTTCAGAAGGCTATTGTAGGCGCCATAGAGCGGGCGGATCACATCATCGACCAGCGGTCCCGTGGTCTCATCGGGTTCACCACTGTAGGCCGCTTCTACCTGCTCGTAGGTCAAGCGTGCCGCTGAACGCATGATACCGCGCACAAATCGATGCTTCTGCAGGCGCCCCTCGGTGTCGATGCGCATTTCCACGGCCAGGCAACCGCGTTCCTCATGGGGGCGCAGTGAACACCAGCCGTTGGAGAGCGCTTCGGGAAGCATGGGCACGACACGGTCCGGAAAGTAGGCCGAGTTTCCGCGCTCGCGCGCCGTCCGATCAAGCGCACTGTCCGGGCGCACATAGTGAGCGACATCGGCGATGGCGACGATGATGCGCCAGCCATCCGGCGCTTGGGGGTTGCCTTCGGCCTGGGCGAAGACGGCATCATCGAAATCCTTCGCGTCACTGCCGTCGATGGTTATGAGCGGGATATCGCGCAGGTCGGTGCGCTTGTCCGCGACCACAGGCCCCGCCTGTTCGGCTTCCTCCAGGGCGTCGCTGGAGAACTCCGTGGGAATGCCGTGCTCATGGATGGCGATCAGGCTGAGCGCCTTGGGGTTGTCGAGACTGCCGAGTCGCTCGGTCACGACAGCTTCCTTCGAGCGTCCGGCCCGGGCGTGGTGGGCCCGTATGCTGGCCAGAACCAGTTCACCGGATTCAGCGCCCTTGCTGTCGGCCTTCGCTATGCGGAAATCGTTCTTGATGCGCTTGTCGGTTGGACGCAGGCGTCCCCCCCTGGTTCCGGTCTCGTAGATTCCGAGGACTTCGCGCGGGCCTTCGTGAAGACGGCGGATCACGCGCGCTTCATAATCGCCATCCGGACCGCGGTCCAGGCGGGCCAACAGGCGTTCGCCAATGGCATGGCCGCGTTGGGTGGCCTTGCCCGGCGCAATGTAGATGCGCGGCGGAGGCGTATCGCTGTCCCACCGCACGGGACGGGCCAGGAGTTCGCCATCCTCGTCGGTATCCGAGACCTCGATCACCGTGACCGAGGGCAGGGCGCCCGGAGCTGCCACCTTGCGACTTTCCGGAGAATCGAGAGCGCCTTCCTCCTTCAGGTCGTTCAGCAGCTCACGCAGGCGCCTGCGGTCTTCGCCCTTGATATTGAAGGCGCGCGCCAACTCGCGCCGTGGAACGGGCGTTTCGCTGCTGCGAATGAAGTCCAGGACCTCTTCGCGGGTGGGGAAGTGTGTCTGTTTCTTGGCCACGTATTACGCCTGGTCGGCTTTCTTCTTCGCTGCCGACTTGCTGGAGGACGTCTTCTTTCCACCGCTTGCCTTTGTCGACCGCCCGCCTTTCGTTCCCTTCTTCTCAGCCTGCTTGCGTAGCAGTTCCAGGCTTTCCTCAAGGGTCAAGGCGTCGGGGTCGGCATTCTTCGGCAGGGATGCATTGAGCTTGCTGTGCTTCACATAGGGACCGTAGCGTCCACTGTGAAGAGTCACCGGCTCGCCATCGTCGGGGTGCGGCCCCAGGGTCCGCAGCGGGGCTGCCTTGGCTGCGGCCTTCGAAAGCAGGTCCACGGCCCGGTTCAGGCCAATGGTCAGGACATCCTCGTCGGCCGGAATCGACTTGTAGGTGCGGCCCTTGCGGACATAGGGACCATAGCGGCCGATGCCGGCCGTGACCTCTTCGCCCTCGTGCATACCCAAGCTGCGGGGCAGGGACAGGAGGGCCAGCGCACGTCCCAGGTCCACGGCATCGGGATCGAGCCCCTTTGGCAGGGAGGTCCGCTTGGGTTTTTCACCCTTCTCGACGGCCTCGCCGAGTTGGACATAGAGACCATAGGGGCCTTTGCGCAGGGTGACCTGCTGGCCGCTTTCCGGATCCTCTCCCAGCACGCGGGGCTGGCTGGCCAGGTCCGCACGCTCTTCGCCGTCTCGGTTGGCCGCGGCGGCCAAGGTGCGCGTGAAGCGGCAGTCGGGGTAGTTGGAACAGCCGATGAAGCCGCCGGTCTTGCCGATGCGCAGGCCCAGCCGGCCGGTACCGCAGGAGGGGCAGAGGCGCGGATCCTTGTCCGGGTTGTCCGGATCGAGGGGGAAGAAATGTGGGCCGAGATCCGCATCCAGAGCATCGATCACATCCGAGATCCGCAGGCCCTTGGTTTCCTCGATGGTCTGGTGGAAGGCTTCCCAGAAGCGCCGTAGTACCTCTTTCCAGTCGATGCGGCCGTCGGATATCTCGTCCAGTTCCTCCTCGAGGCGTGCCGTGAAATCGTATTCCACATAGCGCTCGAAAAAACTGCTGAGGAAAGCGGCCACCATGCGGCCCCGGTCTTCGGGGATGAAGCGGCGCTTTTCCAAACGGACATAGTCGCGGTCCTGCAGGACCTGCAGGATCGAGGCATAGGTGGACGGTCGGCCGATGCCCAGTTCCTCCAGCTTCTTGACCAGGCTGGCCTCGCTGTAGCGCGGCGGCGGCTGGGTGAAGTGCTGGGCGGGATCCACGTCCTTCAGGTGCAGGTCCTGGCCTTCTTCCAGCTTGGGAAGGCGTGTCTCCTGCTCGTCCTCGTCCTGCGGTTCGTCGCGCCCCTCCTGATAAAGTTTAAGGAAGCCGTCGAACTTGATGATGGAACCGGTGGAACGAAGGACGGCGCGTTTGCCGGCCTCGATGTCCACGGAGACCTGCTCCACGTCGGCGCTGGCCATCTGACTGGCAAGCGCGCGGACATAGATCAGGTCATAGAGCCGGGCCTCGTCCTCGCCCAGACGCCCGCGCAGATCCTCGGGCAGGCGGCGGAAGTCCGTTGGGCGGATCGGTTCGTGCGCTTCCTGTGCGTTCTTGGCCTTGGTCTTGTAGATGCGGGGCGAAGAAGGCAGGTAGTTGTCGCCATAGCGTGCGGCGATGTTCTCGCGCGCACCGGAGATGGCTTCCCCGGACATGGCGACACCGTCGGTCCGCATGTAGGTGATCAGCCCGACGTTCTCGCCGCCGACTTCGATACCTTCATAGAGTCGCTGAGCCGTGCGCATGGTCCGGGTGGCACCGAAGCCCAGCTTGCGCGAGGCTTCCTGCTGCAGAGTCGAGGTGGTGAAGGGGGGCTGCGGGTTGCGCTTGACCTGTTTGCGCTCGACCTTGGAAACCCGGTAGCTGCCGGCTTCGCGGATGGCAGCCTCGGCCTTCCTGGCGGCGCCCTCGTTTCCAAGGGAAAGGCGCTCGATCTTCTCGCCATCCAATTGGGTCAGGCGGGCCTTGAACTGGCCCTGGCCCACAGCTTCCATGAGCGCTGTAATGCTCCAGTATTCCTGGGGGCGGAAGGCCTCGATCTCGGACTCCCGCTCGCAGATCAGGCGCAGAGCGACCGACTGGACACGGCCGGCCGACTTGCTGCCGGGCAGCTTGCGCCAGAGGACCGGCGAAAGGTTGAAACCCACCAGGTAATCCAGCGCGCGCCTGGCAAGGTAGGCGTCGATCAACTCCTGGTTCAACTCACGCGGGTTCTTGAAGGCCTCGGTGACGGCAGACTTGGTGATTTCGCTGAAAACCACGCGCTTGACCGGGATGCCGTTCAGCACCTTACGGCGGTCCAGTTCCTCCACGATGTGCCAGGAAATGGCCTCGCCCTCACGATCCGGGTCCGTGGCGAGATAGAGTTGGTCGGCATTCTTTACGGCCTGGGCAATTTCCTTCAGCCGTTTCTCGCCGCGCTCGTCGACCTGCCATGACATGGAGAAATCGTTGTCAGGGGCTACGGACCCGTCCTTGGAAGGCAGGTCCCGGACATGGCCGTAACTGGCCAGGACCTGGAAGTCGCTACCCAGGTACTTGTTGATGGTCTTGGCCTTGGCGGGCGATTCGACGACGACGACATGCATGGAGAAACAGGGCTTCCTGTAGGCTTGCCGCGCTTCTCTCGCGGGGCGGCATTAGGCCGGCCAGCGGAAGCGGCGGATGTGAAGTACGCGGAGAGAATTGGCATCCGCCTGCGAATTCGTCAACCTTGCCGGGCTGAGGGCCTGAAAATGACGTTGCCTAGATTGCTCTGCAGAGGTGCCCGCCATTTCAGGGAAGGCGCTAAACGATCAGCGCGATCTTGCGGCCGGGATGGCGCTCCAAACGGCCGGCCAGTTCAAGTTCCAACAGGACCAGACTGACCGTTCCCGAGGGCAGGCCGCTTTCGCGCATCAGTTCGTCCTGGTGGATCGGGACCGGGGAGAGCAGCTCTTCCAGCAGTTGCCTTGCCTCGTCCAGTTCCGCTTCGCTTTCTGACAGGGGGGCGGACTGGAAGGTCTCGTCGCTGGCCGGCTCTGACAGTCCTGGACCCTGGCCCAGGCCGTCCAGAACATCCTGGGCGCTTTCGGTCAGTATGGCGCCCTGGCGGATCAGGTCATTCGTGCCCTTTGCCCTCGGATCAAGGGGCGAGCCGGGAATGGCGAAGACCTCGCGCCCTTCTTCCAGGGCCAGGCGCGCCGTAATCAGGGAGCCGGAGCGCAGGGCGGCTTCCACAACCAGGACACCCTGGGAAAGGCCCGCGACAATCCGGTTGCGGCGTGGAAAATGCCCGGCTTTCGGCTGTGTGCCGGGTGCGGATTCCGCCAGCAGCAGGCCTTGGGCGGCAATTTGTTCCTGTAGCTGCCGGTTTTCGGGCGGGAAGACAGAGTCGATACCGCCCGCCAGGACGGCGATGGTGCCGCTGTCGAGCGCACCTTCATGGGCGGCGGCGTCGATGCCGCGGGCCAGGCCGGAAGTGATGACCAGGCCGGCAGCGCCTAGCTCTTCGGCCAGGCGCCGGGCCAGTTTTCGGGCATTGAGCGAGGCATTGCGTGCCCCAACGATGGCTATCGAAGCTGCCTGCAACAGTTCAATGTTGCCTTTGCTGGTCAGTACAGGAGGTGCCGTGTCGGTGGCCTTCAGGATATCCGGGTAATCGGGGTCGCAAAGCCTGAGAAGGCGGGCGCCCAACCGCTCCAGCTGTTCCAGTTCGTGTTCCGCACTTTCGGGACTGCACAGTCGGATGCCGCTCTTGCGTCCACCACGCCGTGACAATTCCGGCACGGCTTCCAATGCCTTCGTCGCCGTGCCGAATCGCGCCAGCAGTTCGCGAAAGGTTGCCGGGCCGATCCTTTCACTGCGGGCTAGGCGCAACCAGTCGCGTTGATCCTCAGGTGAAGGTGCGGCAGGGCTTAACGCGGCAGGGCTTTCTATCGTCATTCCTGACTTTCGCGTGTTCCTGGCGCATGGTCAATATCCTGGGTTGTAACTTTCAGTCTTTCTTGCGCCTGAAGGAAATGCGCGATTCCTCGCCCTTGATGAGGCGCTTGATGTTCGACAGGTGTCGCAGCCATACGAGGATGGCCAGAAGGCCGCAGAACTCCACCAATTGCAGATCGGCCGTCAGCCACCAGGCAAACAGCGGTGTCAGCGCCAGTGACAGTAAGGCAGCCAGTGAGGAATAGCGCAGCAGGCCGGCGACCAGAAGCCAGCTTGCGCAGGCCGCCAATCCCACGGGCCAGGCCACGGCCAGCAAGGTTCCCAGGGTGGTGGCCACGCCCTTCCCTCCCTTGAATGCCAGCCAGACCGGGAAGAGATGCCCGAGAACGGCGCCGAAACCGGCGGTCAGGGCGATGTCAGGCCCCCAGTTATAGCCAATCAGGACGGCCGCGCCGCCTTTGCCCAGATCGAACAGAAGAGTCAGGGCGGCCAGATCCTTGCGGCCCGTGCGCAAAACGTTGGTGGCGCCAATGTTACCGGAACCGATCTTGCGGATGTCGCCCAAGCCTGCGATCCGGGTGAGGAGCAGACCGAAAGGAAGCGAGCCCAGCAGGTAACCACAGGCCAGGGCTGTCAGCAGATAGGGCCAGGCATAAGCCCAGGAGATGGGATCTGGCATCCGTCCTCCTCAGGTCCTGTCCTCTGAAGCATAGACACAGCGCCCGTCGACCACTGTGAACAGGACCTGACCCTGCACGGCGTAATCTTCGAAAGGCGAATTCTTGGATTTGCTGCGGAAGCGTTCAGGGGTGATCATGCGTGGTCGATCCGGGTCGAACACGACGAAATCGGCTGGACGGCCCTTTGCCAGACCGCTTTGTCCCTTCAGGATGGCGGCAGGCGAGGTGGCCAGACGGGCCACGAGGCTGCTAAGCGACAGCAAGCCCTTGTGCACAAGGGCCAGGGAAAGCGGTAGCAGGGTTTCCAGTCCGACAATCCCCGGTTCGGCCAAGGCAAAGGGCAGGCGCTTGGAATCCTGGTCGTGTGGACTGTGGTCGCTGCAGATGGCGTCGATGGTGCCGTCAGCCACCGCCTCGGCGATGGCCTGACGATCTTCTTCGGAGCGCAGGGGCGGCATGGTGCGGGCAAAGGTCCGGTAGTCCCCCACTTCGCTTTCGTTGAGCGTGAAATAGTGTGGCGCCGTATCGCAGGTAACCGTCAGTCCGCGCTGCCGCGCCCGGCGAATGACCTCGACCGAGGCGGCCGTGGATATCAGGCTGGCGTGGTAGCGGCCACCGGTCATCTCGACCAGACGAAGGTCGCGCTCCAGCATGATGACCTCCGCCAGGGGAGAAATGCCGGACAACCCCAGGCGCATGGCGATCTCGCCGGAGTTCATCACGCCTCCGCTCAGGCTCGGCTCTTGCGGCATCTGCAGGATGACCGTGTCGAAGGCGCTGGAATAGCTGAGGGCGCGGCGCATCACGTTGGCGTTCGCCAAGGGTTGCAGCCCATCGGTGAAGCCGCGGGCGCCATATTCGCTCAGCAAGCCGATCTCGGTGATTTCCTGGCCTTCCAGGCCGCGTGTGATCGAGGCGTAGGTGTAGACCTTGGCCAGCTTCTCTTCGCGGGCCCGGCGGGCCACGAATTCCACGCCGGCCACGTCATCCACGATGGGGTCGGTGTTGGGCAGGGCAACAAGCGAGGTGATGCCTCCGGCTACGGCGGCCCGCCCGGCACTGGCGATGGTCTCCTTGTGTTCTTCTCCCGGCTCGCGCAACTGCGTGCGCAGATCAACCACGCCGGGTGCCAGGGCGGCACCAGTGCAATCGATGACCGTGACGCCTTCCGGTGCGCCATCGGCAAACAGTCCGGCGCCGACGTCCAGAATCTCCTCGCCCTCGGTCAGCAGGCCACCGGGCGCATCGAGCCCGCTTTCCGGGTCGATCAGCCGGGCGTTGATGTAGGCCGTGCGGTCGGGCGTTTTCACGGACATGCCATCATCCCTCCCATGCCTGGCCTCGAGTCAGAATATCCAGGCAGGCCATGCGCACCGCCACGCCCATTTCCACCTGCTGGCGGATGACGGAGCGGTCGATGTCGTCAGCCACCTCGGTATCGATCTCCACGCCGCGGTTCATCGGTCCCGGGTGCATGATCAGGGCATCCGGCTTCGCGTTCGACAGCTTCTCCCGGTCAAGGCCGTAGAAGCGGAAGTACTCGCGCACGGACGGCACGTAGCTGCCCTGCATGCGCTCGGTCTGCAGGCGCAGCATCATCACGATATCCACGTCCTGAAGACCCTGGTTCATGTCATGGAAGGCAGTGACTCCCAGGCGCTCGATCTTCGAGGGCATCAGGGTCGGCGGCGCGATCACCCGCACTTGCGCCCCCATGATGTTGAGCAGGTGGATGTTGGAGCGCGCAACGCGGCTGTGCAGGATGTCGCCACAGATGGCCACTGTCAGGCCCTGCAGGGTTCCCTTGCGCTGGCGAATCGTCAGTGCGTCCAGCAGCGCCTGGGTCGGATGTTCGTGGCTGCCGTCGCCACCGTTGATGACGGCGCAGTCCACTTTCTCACTCAAGAGCTTGACTGCGCCCGAATCCGGGTGCCGTACAACCAGGACATCCGGACGCATGGCCGTCAGGGTCATGGCCGTGTCGATCAGCGTTTCGCCCTTCTTGATCGAGGACCAGGCCACCGACATGTTGATGACCTGCGCACCCAGGCGCTTGGCGGCCAGCTCGAAGGAAGTGCGGGTACGGGTTGAATTCTCGAAGAAGAGGTTGATTACCGTATGGCCCGAAAGCAAAGTGTTGGGCCTGTGGGCTCGGGGGTCCTGACGGGCATAGTCATCGGCCAGATCGAGAAGCGTGGCAATTTCCTCACGCTGCAGCCCCTCGATCCCGAGAAGATGTCTGTGCGCGTAACCCGTTTTGCTGTCGTCGAGGGGGCGATCTGAACACATGACGCGGGTCTTATGGCACTCCGCGCCACGGTGCGCAAGGCGCTAGCGGCTGTGCTGCGGAAGTCAAAGAAGAAGGCGGCCAAGTCGGGCAGCCGGGCGACGGCTGGTTGGCGAAAGCTGTTTCGCCAACGCTGGGTGCAGCGTATTGCCGTTGTCGGCCTGGTGGTCCTGGTCGGGATGCCCTTTACCTTCACTCTGCTGTACAGTGTGCTGCCCGTTCCGGCGACTCCCTTGATGGTGGCGCGCCTGGTCGAGGGCGAGGGCTGGTCCCATGACTGGGTGCCACTGGAGGAGATTTCCCCGTCCCTGCGCTTTGCCGTCATCGCCGGCGAGGACAATCTGTTCTGCAGGCACAATGGCTTCGACTTCGAGTCCCTGCAGGCCGCCTGGCAGGAATGGCAGGCGGGTGAGGGGACGCGGGGCGCCAGCACGATTTCCATGCAGACTGCAAAGAACCTCTACCTGCTGCCTGTTCGAAGCCTCCTGCGCAAAGGGGTCGAGGCCTATCTGACGGTCTATCTGGAAATCCTGCTGTCCAAGCCACGCATCCTGGAGATCTATCTCAACATTGCCGAGATGGCGCCCGGGGTCTACGGGGCCGAGGCTGCGGCCCGGCACCATTTCGGCAAGACGGCCGCCCAGTTGACGGAGCGCGAGGCTGCGCTGATTGCTGCGGTCCTGCCCAATCCCAGGCGCTGGTCCGCCGGCCGGCCCACCAACTATATTGCAGGCCGTGCCTCCACCCTGCAGCGGCGTATCCATCAACTCGGCCCCCTGCTCGATTGCGCGCGTTAGGGCGCTCAGTCGGGAAAGAGCCGCAGCAGTGCTTCCGGGATTGCGTAGTCATGCGGCGCGATGACGACCAGCTTTGACTCCAGGGAACCGGGCGCCTGCCGGCTTTCCGTCTGTTCCAGGCGTTGCCCCACCAGCTGCAGGGTTTCCGATCCTTCTGGATGATCGGAGAAGCGCAACAGGCCCTTGGCCCGCAGCACCCGGCCCTTCAGCGGAAGGATGGCTTTCTCGAAGGAGGCGCGGTCCAGGGGCTGGTGCGTGCTGAAGCTCCAGCTTTTCAAATGCTCGGCATGGGGAATGTGCAGGTCCGCACTCATTGAACTCTGCCGGTCGCCCGCCTCCTGTGAAGAAAGCAGCAGCGAAAGAGGGACCTGCCCCTGGGTCGTTTCCAGAACGGGCGCCGTGATGCCCCAGGCCGTCAGTTGCTGGCGCAGGTCATGGCGTTCCTTCTCGCTGACCAGGTCGCACTTGTTGAGTGACAGGAAATCCGCCCGGCGCAACTGATGGATCACGCTGTCGCCCATGTAGCGGTCCTGTGCATGGGTCATCAGGTTTGCGGCATCGGCCAGGACACAGATGGCCTGCAGGCGATAAGCGCCACCGGCCAGGCCGATCTGGGCGATGCGTCCCGGATCGGCCACACCGCTGGCCTCGATCACCAGATGGTCAGGCGGGTCATCCAAAGCCGCGATATCCATGAGGCTGCGGGTCAGGGAATCCCCGATCGTGCAGCAGATGCAGCCATTGCTGAGCTGCAGGGTCTGGCCGTCATGTGCGGTGATCAACTCTGCGTCGATGTTGATGTCGCCGAAATCGTTGACCAGGACGGCGAGGCGCCGGCCTTCGTTCTGCTGCAGCAGGCTGTTGATCAGGGTGGTCTTGCCCGACCCCAGGAACCCGCCGACCACAGAGAGAGGAATGGCAGGGCGGCGTTCGTTCATGGACCAATGCCCCTGGTTTACTTATTCGCCGGAAAGATGCGGCCCCCCTGCATCGTGCCATAGACGCGCAGGTCCTTCAGAGTATCGCGAGAGACCTCCAAGGGGTCGTCTTCCAGGATGGCCACATCGGCGCACTTGCCGGCTTCCAGGCTGCCGATCTCGTGATCCAGCTTCAGGGTATAGGCCGCGCCCATGGTGATGGCATAGAGCGCCTCGGGGACGGTGATGCGCTCGCCTTCGCCCAGGATGCGCCCGCCCGAGGTCTGGCGGTTGACGGCGCACCAGGCCGTGAAGAGTGGCCCCAGCGGGGTCACAGGGGCATCGGAGTGAATGGCGAAATTGATGCCCAGCTTGGCGGCCGTCGCCGCAGCATTCATGCGCTCGGCGCGCTCGGGCCCCAGGGTCAGGCGATGGTGAATGTCGCCCCAGTAATAGATGTGGTTGCTGAAGAGATTGGCGCACATCCCCAGGGCGCCGATGCGGCGGAACTGGGCGGTCGAGAGCATCTGCCCATGCTGGATGGTATGGCGATGATCGAGCCTAGGGTGTTCGGCCAGGACCTGCCCGATGGTGTCCAGTGCCAGGTCCGAGGCCTGGTCCCCGTTGGTATGCATGTGGATCAGGTGTCCGGCCTTGTGAAAGGCCCGGGCCGACTCAAGGAACTGCTGGGGCGTCAGGTTCCAGATCCCCTGTGCATCGCTGCCGTAATAGCCCGGCCAGTTGAGCCGTGCCGTGAAGGACTGCAGGGTGCCGTCGGTCATAACCTTGATGAGGCCGAAGCGCAGGCGGTCCGTGTTGTGACGGACCAGGTCGTTGATCTTCTCCACGCCGTGTTCGGGCGTGTCGGCGGTGGCCGTATAGGCCGAGACGAGACGCAGGGGGTAGTCCGCTTCGGCGGTGACGCTGCGGAAATTGTCGACCACGTTCTGCGGCAGTTCGTTGTAGAGGTCGGTGGCGGTGGTGGTACCTGTCAGCACTGCCATGCGGCCGAAGTCGCGCAGGGCGTCGGCCTGCGAGATGCGCGCGAAGTAGTCCACATTGAAGGGCTGTTGGGCCAGGAACATGGCCGCGAATTCCTGCAGCTCGCCATTGGGCTTGCCGTCGTCGCCGGTCATGACACCCTCGATGGCGCTGTCGGCCGTGATCCCGGCCTTCTGAAGCACCATGGAGTTCACGTTCAGGACATGGACGTTGGCGTGCAGGATGAAGATGGGGCGTGTCGTCGACACGCGGTCCAGGTCCGCCGCCGTCATGCGCCGTCCCTCAAAGAAGACCGGATCCATCCCCCAGGCCGTCAGTGGAGTGTCGGGATCCTCCAGGGCCCGGTCGGCTTCTTGCAAGCGTTCCACCACATCGTCGATGGACTTCAGTCCCGGCCAGACCTTGCCGTTGGGATCCATGCGGTCATAGAAGCCCGTATAGACATGCGCCCACATGCCGCCCTCCAGGGCGTGGCAATGGCCTTCCACGAAACCGGGCAGCAGGACCTTGTCGCTCAGGCTGTCGTCGATGCGGTGCTCGCCCCAGGCCTTCAACTCCTCCACCGATCCGACGCCCAGAAGGCGACCTTCCGAGACGGCGATGGCTTCGGCGAAGGGGCGGTGGCGGCTCATGGTGATGATCTTGCGTGCCGGATAGATCGTGGCGGGTTCTCTCATGACGTACCTTCTTGGGATGCGGGGGCAGGCAGGCGGAAACGGGGTGCAGGACTAGATGATCTCGTCGCCCCGTAGGCGTTTGATCTCCGCATCGTCTAGTCCGAATTCCTTCAGCACGTCGTCCGTATGCTCGCCCACATGCGGCGGAGCGACACGGTATTCCACGGGCGTGGCGCTCATTTTCACGGGGTTGCCGATCAGCTCCACCTCGCCCTTCTCGCTGCCTGGATAGGGCATGGAGATCTTCATGTCACGGTGCTGAACCTGGGGGTCCTCGAAAACACGGTCCAGGGTGTTCACCGGTCCGCAGGGCACGCCCAACTCGCTCAGCCCCTCGACCCATTCGTCGATGGTCTTCTTCTGCGTGTAGTTGGGCAGGATGTCGTACAGGGCTTCACGATTGGCGATGCGCAATGAATTGGTGATGAAGCGGGGATCCTCGGCAAGTTCCGGCGCGCCGGCGAAGGCGCAGAAGCGCTGGAACTGCCGGTCGTTGCCGACGGCCAGGATGAAATAGCCATCCTTGCAGGGCATGACCTTGTAGGGAACGATGTTGGCGTGCTCGTTGCCAAGGCGTTTCGGTACCTTGCCCGAGACCAGGTAGTTCAGGCCTTCGTTCACCAGCCAGGCGACCTGTGTGTCCAGCAGGGCCAGGTCGATGTGCTGGCCTTCGCCAGTCTGCGTGCGGTGATGCAGGGCCGCCAGGATGGCGGACGAGGCGTACATGCCGCACATGATGTCGGAGATGCCGACCCCCACCTTCATGGGCTCGCCGTCCGGGTCGCCGGTCAGGCTCATCATGCCGCCCATACCCTGAGCCAGGTAGTCATAACCCGCACGCGCTGCATAGGGGCCGCTCTGACCGAAGCCGGTGATCGAACAGTAGATGATGTCCGGGCGGATCTGTTTCACACTGTCGTAGTCTAGGCCGTACTTCTTGAGGCCACCCACCTTGAAGTTCTCCGCCAGGATATCGCAGTCGGCGATCAGGCGCCTTGCCAGTTCCTGTCCCTCGGGCTTGGCGATGTCGATTGTCAGCGAGCGCTTGTTACGGTTGGAGGACAGGTAGTAGGCACTGGCATCACTGTCGCTGCCGTCTGCGTTGCGCACGTAGGGTGGGCCCCAGCGCCGTGTATCGTCGCCCTCACCGGGGCGCTCGATCTTGATGACATCGGCGCCCAGGTCGCCCAGCAACTGGGTGCAGGTGGGGCCAGCAAGGATTCGGGTCAGGTCGAAAACGCGCAGTCCGGCAAGTGGTGCAGTCATGATCCCGTTCGTTCTTGGTTCATCCATCAACTGCCCGGCATGACGCCCGCCCGGACCCGGATCGTCAAGCCCCTACAGGCCTCTTTTCAGGCCAACAGGCTCAAGACGATGGGCACGGTTGCCATGGACAGCAGGGTGTGCAGCGTGATCAAGCCGGCCATCAACTCCGCATTGCCGCCCAGGTGGCGGGCCATGATGTAGGACACCGGTGCGGCCGGCAGGGCGTTGAAAAGGATGGGTATGGCGGCGGTGATCCCGGTGATGCTCCAGGCCTGCAGGATGCCATAAGTAAGAAGAGGAAGAAGGAACAGCTTCAGACCGGCGGCTCCCAACGCCAGACTACCCGCCGAACTAAGTGCGCGCAGTCGCAGGCTTGCGCCCACGCACAGCAGGCCGATGGGCAGCGAGGCCTGGCCCATGATCTCCAGGAACGGCCCGATCACCGGTGGCAGGCCAAGGCTCGTCAGGTTCAGGGCCAGGCCAACAAGACAGCCCAGGATCAGGGGGTTGGTGAGCACCTGTTTCGTGATGCGCAGAAAACCCGGGCGTCCGGCCTTGCCGTAACGCGCCAGGGCCACGACGGTCAGGATGTTCACCAGTGGGGCCAGGAAGGCGACGACCAGGGCGGCGGCGGTCATTCCGGGGGCGCCGTAATAGGCAGCGGCGACCGAGAAGCCGATGTAGGTGTTGAAGCGGATGACGCTCTGGTAAAGGCTGCTGAAGCTGGGCCCGTCGATACGGAGCAGGCGTTTCAGGCCCAGGGCCGCAAGGCTCATCAGGCCGATCGACAGTGCCAACACCCCAATCATCGGCGCGGCCTCTACTTCGGTGAAGTCGGCCTGGGCCAGCGAAGAGATCAATAGCGCCGGAAAGAAGACGTAATAGGTCAAGCGCTCCGCCGGTTCCCAGAAACCGTCACCGGGAAACTGCTTCTTGCGCAGGACATGCCCCAGGAAGATCAGCAGGAAGATCGGGATGATGACCAGGATGATATCGAGCATCTAGAAAACCGGGCACCCGAGGGTATCCGCAGGGGCAGGAAAGTGAAGGATCAGGAGGAGCTCTGCCCGCCGGCGGGCGAAGCGCGCAGGGCATCCAGCGCGCCCTGCAGGATATAGGCTGCGGCCATCTTGTCCACGACCTTGCCACGTTTTGCCCGGCTCATGTCGGCCTCGTCGACGAGGAAGCGCTCCACCGCCGCGGTGGACAGGCGCTCGTCCCAGAAGGCCGTGGGCAGGTCCAGCCCGGCAATTTCCGAGAGGTTGCGCGCAAATTGCCGTGTCGAACGCGCCCGTGTGCCCTCGCTGCCGTCCATGTGCACCGGCAGGCCGAAGACCAGCCCGCCCACCTCACGTTCCTGGCAGAGCGCCTTCAAGGCCTCGGCGTCCCTGGTGAACTTCTTCCGTGCGATGGTCTCCAGCGGGGAAGCTAGACTGAAGGCCGACTCCGAGATCGCCAGACCGATGGTCTTCTCCCCCAGGTCCAGGCCCAGCAGGCGGGTACGCGGAGGCAGGTGGTTCGGTAGGTCTTGGAGGTCGACGAAGTTCATGCGGGTTCTTTTCGGAGTCTTGACATGGCGCACTCTAAGCAGCCGGCATTAAAGCCCGCAAGAGCGCTCTCACGCATCTTGCCGCCTCCCGGGGCCGGTGCTAGGGTCCGCGCGCATTTTGCAGAGCAACAAACCAGTCGGATGAAGCATGTCGGTTGACAAGGATACCGTGGCGCACATTGCCAAGCTGGCACGGCTGCGCATGGACCCCGAAAAGACGGAGGCCATGGCCGGTGAGCTGAGCCAGATTCTCGGATGGATCGAACAGCTGCAGGAGGTCGACACGGAAGGTGTCGCGCCGATGACCTCGGTGGCGCAGATGAAGCTGCCGCTGCGCGAGGACGAGGTGACCGACGGCGGTTACCCCGAGGATGTCCTGCGCAATGCGCCCGAAAGCCTGCAGGGCTTCTACGTCGTGCCGAAGGTGGTGGAATGACCCGCGAACTGACCCGACTGACCCTGGCCGAGGCCCGCGACGCGCTGGCCAAGGGGGACTTCAGCGCGCGAGAGCTGGCAGAGGCCCATGTCTCGGCCATGGAGGCCGCGCGCGATCTCAACAGCTTCATCGTGGAGACGCCAGAGAAGGCGCTGGAGAGCGCAGACGGGGCCGACAAGCGCCGCGCGAGCGGTGAGGCGCGTCCTCTGGAAGGTCTGCCGCTGGCCATCAAGGACCTCTTCTGCACCAAGGATGTCCAGACCACGGCCGGCAGCCGCATCCTGGGCGGTTTCGCACCGCCCTATGAATCCACCGTGACGCAGAAGCTCTGGGACGATGGCGCCCTGATGCTGGGCAAGACCAATCTGGACGAGTTCGCCATGGGCTCGTCCAACATGACCAGCTACTACGGCGGCGTCGAGAATCCCTGGAAGCGCGAGGGCGACAACCACAAGCTGGTGCCCGGCGGTTCCTCCGGTGGTTCGGCGACGGCGGTGGCCGGGCGTCTGGCGCTGGGCGCCACCGGCACCGATACCGGCGGCTCGATCCGCCAACCGGCCGCCTTCACCGGCATTACAGGCATGAAGCCCACCTATGGGCGCTGTTCGCGCTGGGGTATCGTCGCCTTTGCCTCGTCCCTGGACCAGGCCGGCCCCATGGCGCGCTCTGTGCGCGACTGTGCGCTTCTGCTCAGGACCATGTGCGGGCACGATCCCAAGGACTCCACCTCGGTGGACATGCCCGTGCCGGATTTCGAGGCGGCCCTGACCGGAGATGTGCGCGGCCTCAGGGTGGGTATTCCCAAGGAGTACCGTGTGGAGGGCATGTCGGAGGAAATCGACAGCCTCTGGCAGCAGGGTATCGACTGGCTGAAGGCTGCCGGTGCCGAGGTACGTGACATCTCGCTGCCGCACACCCAGTACGCCCTGCCGACCTATTACATCATTGCGCCGGCCGAGGCCTCCTCGAACCTGGCGCGCTATGACGGTGTACGCTACGGCCAGCGTGGCGAAGGCTACGAGAACCTCGAGCAGATGTACGAGGCCACGCGCGGCTCTGGCTTTGGCGACGAGGTCAAGCGCCGCCTGCTGATCGGGACCTACGTGCTCTCGGCTGGCTATTACGACGCCTACTACAACAAGGCGCGTCAGGTGCGCAGCCTGATCGCCCAGGATTTCACCAAGGCCTATGAAGAGGTGGACGTGATCCTGACGCCCACGGCGCCGTCTACCGCCTTTGCCATGGGCGACAAGATGGACGATCCGGTGGCCATGTACCTGAACGACGTCTTCACCGTGCCGGCCAGCCTGGCCGGCCTGCCGGGCATTTCGCTGCCGGCCGGATTGTCGTCGGACGGCCTGCCGCTGGGCCTGCAGTTGCTGGGCAAGCCCTTTGACGAGGAAACGGTGCTGCGCAGCGCCGGGGTTCTGGAAGAGGCCGCCGCCTTTACGGCCGTGCCGGCCCGCCTGTCGGAATAGGAAGAAACGATGAGTTTGATTCAGGGTGAAACGGGGGACTGGGAAGTCGTCATAGGGCTGGAAATTCATGCCCAGGTGATCTCTCGCTCCAAGCTCTTCTCCGGCGCCTCCACAGCCTTCGGGTCCGCCCCGAACAGCCAGGTTTCCCTGGTGGATGCCGCCATGCCCGGCATGCTGCCGGTGCTCAACCGCGAATGCGTGGCGCAGGCCGTACGTACAGGCCTGGGGCTGAACGCAAGGATCAATCTGGAATCGGTTTTTGAGCGCAAGAACTACTTCTATCCCGATCTGCCCCAGGGCTATCAGATCAGCCAGTATCAGACCCCGGTGGTCGGCGAGGGCGTGATCACCATCGACCTGCCCGACGGAAGCTCACGCGACATAGGCATCGAGCGTCTGCACCTGGAGCAGGATGCCGGTAAATCCATGCATGATCAGGATCCCAACAAGACCTTTGTCGATCTGAACCGCTCGGGCGTGGCGCTGATGGAGATCGTCTCAAAGCCCGACATGCGCTCGGCCGAAGAGGCCGGTGCCTATATCCGCAAGCTGCGCTCGATCCTGCGCTATCTGGGGACTTGTGACGGCAACATGGACGAGGGCTCCATGCGCTGCGACGTGAACCTCTCGGTGCGCAAGCCGGGCGGTGAACTGGGTACGCGTACGGAAACCAAGAACGTCAACTCCGTACGTTTCGTGCAGCAGGCCATCGACTACGAGGCCCGCCGACAGGTGGAGCTGCTCGAAAGCGGTGGTCGCGTGATCCTGGAAACCCGCCTGTTCGATGCGCGCAAGGGCGAAAGCCGCTCCATGCGCAGCAAGGAAGAGGCACACGACTATCGCTACTTCCCCGATCCCGACCTGTTGCCGCTGGAGATTGAGCAGGCCTGGGTGGACGAGTTGGGCGCCAACCTGCCGGAGTTGCCCGACGAGAAGAAAGCACGCTTCATCAAGGACTATGGCCTGACGCCCTATGACGCCAGCGTGCTGGTGGCCGAGCAGGCCAATGCAGCCTTCTTCGAGACGGTATTGGGCGAGGGCGGGAAACGCGATCCCAAGATTGTCTCCAACTGGGTGACGGTGAACTTTTTCGGTGCGCTCAATGCCTCGAGTCTTGATCTTGGGGACGCTCCTGTCAGCGCAGAGCAGCTGGGCGGCCTGATCGACCTGATCGCCGACGACACGATCTCGGGTCGCATTGCCAAGGATGTTTTCGAGGAGATGTGGGCCACCGGCAAGGACGCCGCCACAATCGTCGAGGAAAAGGGCCTGAAGCAGATCACCGACACCGGCGAGATCGAGGCCATTGTCGACAAGGTGATCGCCGAGAATCCCGAACAGGCCGAGCAGTTCCGCAGCGGCGACAACCCCAAGGTCATCGGCTGGTTTGTCGGCCAGGTCATGAAGGCCAGCCAGGGCAAGGCCAATCCCGGCATGGTCAATCAGCTGCTCAAGGACAAACTGGGCGGCTGATCCGCTTGGTCTGGCAAGGCATGGAGTTCATGTTGCGCCTGCAGAAGGTGCCGGTTTCTGGGGCATGCCTGCATGCATAGGAGCCCTGCCCGCAGGGGGCTACCTGACGGCCTGTCGCTCTGTTAGGGCTTGGGTCTCGCTTGCGGGGACCTGAAATAACGTCAGAACAAGAGCTTCATGTCATCTTCCTCCCTCTTCGTGCGGCTGATGCCCGGGCTGTTCGTGGTGCTCTGGGCCACGGGTTTCATCGGGGCCAAGCTGGGCCTGCCCTATGCCGAATCACAGACCTTCCTGGCGCTGCGCTTTGCGCTGGTCACCTTGTTGGTGGTGCCGCTGGCCTTTGTCATGAAGGCGCAGTGGCCGCGCGATCCACGGCAGGTGGCGCATGCCGCCGTGGTCGGCGTCGTGGTGCACTCCCTCTACCTGGGCGCCGTCTTCGCTTCCATCGAGCAGGGACTGCCGGCTGGACTGTCGGCTCTGATCGTCTGCCTGCAGCCGATTCTGACGGCCACGGTCGTTGGCCCGCTGCTGGGCGAGACAGTGCGCCCGCGCCAGGTTTTGGGCCTGGTGCTGGGTCTCCTGGGGGTCGTCATGGTGCTCTCGGGACGCATGGACCTGGCCGTCGGCGCCGCCCTCTTTGAAGGTTTCGGCATACCGGCGGTGCTGCTCAGCGTCCTGGCCCTTCTGGCAATCACCTTTGGTGTCGTCTATCAGAAGCGCTTCTGCACCGATCTGGATCTCTGGGCCGGGGCCGCCATCCAGTACACGGCCGCGACCTTTGCAAGCGGGGTCGTCGCGCTGGCCTTCGAGGACAATCACGTCACCTGGAGCGGCGAGTTCCTCTTTGCCCTGGGGTGGTTGGTCCTGGTTCTCTCCATCGGTGCGGTCAGCCTGCTGATGCTGCTGATCCGTCTGGGCGAGGCCGGTCGCACGGCCAGCCTGTTCTACTTGGTCCCGCCGGTTACCGGCACGATTGCCTGGATTCTGTTCGACGAGACGCTGGGACCGGTGGCCCTGGCAGGAATGCTGGTGGCTGCCCTGGGCGTGGCACTGGTGGTGGTGCGTCCGCGCAGGGGCTGATGTCCGGCCAGGCTTGGCGGTCTGCCTGTGTTCCCTGCCGATGGGCTTGTCGTGGCGGCCTGGGGGCGCCACCTTTGAAAGAGATTTTCCATTAGGCTGCCCTTATCCTTGCGGCGGCCATCATCCGAAAGCCAGGGAAAGGATACTTTCGACTTATGACGATCGAACTCTACAGCTGGGCGACGCCCAACGGGCATAAGGTACACATCATGCTGGAGGAGCTGGGTCTGGACTATAATGTCCATGCCGTGAACATCGGCGCCGGAGACCAGTTCGATCCCGGCTTCCTGAAGATCAGCCCCAACAACAAGATCCCGGCCATCCTGGATCCCGACGGTCCGGACGGCCAACCACTGCCGCTGTTCGAGTCCGGCGCCATTCTGCTCTATCTGGCGGAAAAGCACGGCAAGTTCCTGCCGGCCGAGGGCAAGGCCCGCTATGACGTCATGCAGTGGCTGATGTGGCAGATGGGTGGACTGGGCCCCATGCTGGGCCAGGCGCACCACTTCCTGCGCTATGCGCCCGAAGAGGTGCCCTATGGCAAGAAGCGCTACAGCAACGAGGCCAACCGCCTGTATAATGTGATGGACAAGCGCCTGGCCGAGAGTCGCTACCTGGCCGGAGACGATTATACAATCGCCGACATCGCCGCCTGGCCCTGGACACGCAATCCGGATGGTCAGAACGTGGATCGCGAGGAGTACCCGAACTTCGTGCGCTGGCATGACGAGATTGCGCAGCGTCCGGCCGTTCAGAAGGCTGTCGAGGTTCTGGCCAGCGAGCGTCCGCCGGCGTTCGATGAGAAGGCCAAGGATCTGCTGTTTGGCGAGGGCCAGTTCCAGCGGCGTTGATACGATAACAGGGGAACAGGAGGTTGGGGCTATGCGAGATCGGCGCAACTCAGGGGTAACGCCCGAGAGCCTGGCCGCCCAGGGCGGCTATGAAGGGGATGCCGAGACGGGGGCCGTTGTGCCGCCGGTCCATGCCGCCACCACCTTTCGGCGGGGCGAAGACTACGGCCCGCCGCCCCAGGGCGATTACCTGCGCAACGCCAGCCCAACAGGCCGGCATGTGGAGGAGCTGCTGACGCGCCTGGAAGGGGCGGAGGCCGGTCTGGTCTTTGCCTCGGGCATGGCGGCAGCCACCGCTGTTGTGATGGCACTCAGGCCGGGCGATCACCTGCTTCTACAGGATCCGCTCTACTGGGGCTTCCGCGGCTGGGCGGTGGATTTCTGCCGCGACTGGGGGATTGAGCTGGAGACGATTGACGCCACCGATCTGGACGATGTTGCGAGCAAGATCCGGCCGGGAAGCACGAAACTGATCTGGATCGAAACACCGGGCAATCCGGTGATGCAGGTGGTGGACATCGCCGGCCTGGCAGAGATCGCGCACCAGGCCGGCGCCCGGCTAGCGGTGGACAGTACCATGGCGACCCCTGTCCTGCAGCGGCCGCTCGAACATGGTGCCGATATCGTCATGCACTCCGCCACCAAGTACCTGAACGGGCACAGTGACGTGCTGGCCGGTGCCCTGTTGACCCGGCAGGCGGATGATTTCTGGCAGCGCATCGAACAGCACCGCAGCCAGACCGGAGCCACCCTGGGCCCCTTCGAAGCCTGGCTGCTGCACCGTGGTCTGCGCACCCTGTTCGTGCGTGTGCGCCAGGCCACTTCCACTGCCGCCTGGCTGGCCAACCAGTTGTCCAAGCATGCCGGGGTCGAGGCGGTGCTCTATCCTGGACGCCCGGACCATCCGCAGCACGATCTGGCCCTCCGACAGATGCCGGGCGGCTTCGGCGCCATGATGAGCCTGTTGGTCAAGGGCAGCGAGAAGCAGGCCGTGGACGTGGTGCGTGCCTGCCGCGTCTTCGTGCCGGCAACGTCGCTCGGCAGTACCGAAAGCCTGATCGAGCATCGCCCGACCATAGAGGGCAGCGACAGCCCGATTCCGCGCAATCTGATCCGTCTGTCCATTGGGCTCGAGGATCGCCGCGACCTGTTCGTGGACCTGGACCAGGCCTTGCGCCAGGCCCTGAAGTGACATGTCGGCCTGTTTGCCAAATTCTCCGCTGTCCTGTCATTGACAAGCGGGGGAGCGACTGACTAGAAAGCACAGCCTGCAGACAGAGCAATGCCCCGACTTGGGGCCTGCGGAGGGGTGGCCGAGCGGCTGAAGGCGACGGTTTGCTAAACCGTTATAGGGTTAATAGCCCTATCGGGGGTTCGAATCCCCCTCCCTCCGCCATTTCTTTTTAGGTCCGTTCCGGACAGATGGTTTACATTTGATACCGGAGAGATGGTTTACAGTTTCTCCGGGGCGAATGGATTGGGACCGGGTTCGACACGGTCCGTCTCCTTGTCGAAGAATCCTAGATCATAGTGCATGAAGCTGACCAGCCAGATTTGATCGTCGACCTCGCGGATGCCGAGGGTTTGCCCGGCGAAGACGGTGCTGAGATTGATCTTGCGTTTTCCGACACAGATGCGCCCGCAGCGGGTTACTCTCACAATGCGATCATGGAAGGGATAGTCCGGCTCGCGCGGCGGCTCGTAGACGCGCGGTGAGGGTGTATAGATTTCCCCTGGATAAGCGCCTG